>CAYYGS010000254.1:0-4007 GCA_964471335.1 uncultured Jutongia sp. | reverse complement strand
GAGCATGTGAAGGAGCTAATGCAGTCCAGAATAGAGCAAATCCATGATCCGGTACAGAGAGTGCTTTTGCAGGATGTGCTGGTGGATGTGTTTGGAGAGCTTGTGAAGTACAGTGAGGAGCGTTTTCTGGCACTGGAGGAAAAAATAGACAGGGAGCTTCCTGATCCCTCCCACCAATACTATATCCATACAGGTGTCTGTAAAAGGGATGGGCTGGATGATACCAGCCGGTGTCTCTTTGAGGTTAAGACGGGGGAGGAGCGGGCAGCCGGATATCTTGGAACTCTGTTTCTTGCCTGTGATTATCCTGAAGTTAGAAGATGTCTTTTACAGACATATCAGGCTAAAGTGGAGACAGATCAGGGAGATTTTGAAACTACGGTGTCTCTCTGTTACTGCCAATTCTATCTTGAGTCCATGGAGTGGCTCTATCGGCAGTTTAGCGCAAACCAGAGACAGTGGCATACGGTAAATTGCCCATTTTTATATAAGATGTTAGATATTGTGGATAGGAAGGGCGTGGTTCCTGAGGATGCAGTAATTCAGAAGGTAGAGATTGTCTTTGGGGAGCTTTCGGGTTCTGTGATTAATGATGTGGTTCTTGTCTGGAATCTGCAGGAGGAGATTTACAAATCCTCAGTAGAAGTGGCTCCCGCGGGAAAGAAAGCGTTCTATGTTCACCGGATTCCCTTGCCGGATATGGGTGCAGGTTATCTTGCTCTTCCGGAGAGTGAGGAAACTTTTTCGACAGTCCATTCAGAAGAAGAGCTGATTGTCAGAACAGAGAAAGAGGCGCATAAAAATATGAAACTGGTGAGGATAGCCCGGATGGAGGCTGACAGGGATCATACCGCGCTGATGTACCCTCTTCAGACGAATCTCAGGAGAATGCGGCATGTAGACCGTCAGGCATTGGGACAGCCCCATTTCCTGTGGACAAGAGGTGAAGTCGAACGGTTTTTAAGCTCTTATGAGGTATTCGGAGAATTTGAGCTGGTGGATATCTGCCCGGAGATATCAGGGAAGTTGGAAGGTTTGGATATGAACCCGTTTATCAAAACCCATTCACTTCTGAAACAAAAACGGAGGATGGCAGTGATTCTGCATCCAAAGGATGAGAAAGATATTTTCAGGTATGAAAAAATGTTTTTCCTGATAGCAGAGCTGCAGCTATGCACAGAGGAGTATGAATGGACAGGGATATTGAGGTGATGGCATGGAGAGCAGGAATCGGATTTGGGAACCATATCTTGCGGTGCTGCAGCGGGACGAGGATATGACAAACCTTCATTATGAGGTGAAAAACAGCAGGGTTTCTCCTTATCTGGAACTGCAGGCCGACAGCCTGTATGAGAATGAATTTTATCGTGAGAGCCTTGTACATTTGTCAGTAAATCCGTACATACGATTTTTTGCGGTTTTTGATTCGCTGCTGACTCCGGATGATTTGGGCTATGAGGAATTTAATCAGGCACTTTCAGATATTTTTCTTCACTATCTGGCTGATTTGGATTTGAAGCTTGGGATGTGCAAACGGGATTTTTATATAAAGTTTTTCGTCAGGGAGATGGAGCAGGGAGCCTATGGCGGTGTTAATGATCTGGAGGCATTTACGGGCATGGAAAAGCAGGTAATCGCTGAATGGCTGCTTCATTTCTACAGAACCGGTGATTATCAGGACTGCCTGTCAGGTGCAGTAAGAGCCCTGCTGCCCACTTGTGAAGTGCTGGTTCGGGAGGGGGAGGAGTTTGTCCTTCATATGCGGGAGCCGTGGAGTGAGCCGATGGAACAAAAGCTTAAGTTTCTTCTCCGGCTGTTCCTGCCGTTATCCTGTGATTATATCATTCACTGGATACAGACATATGGAGTGACTGGTTATGAGGAAACGATGCAGCTTGAGAGCTTTGTGCTGGCATAAGATATATACAGCGCAGGCGGTGTGCTTTTTGTACTAGTACAGCGGGATAAAAGAGGTGCGGTAAATGTTATACGAGACTTATAAACTAGGTAAATTGAAGAAAAATCCGGTTCGGCGGCTGTATACTCGTGAAGAGTTGGAAAGCTATGAGCTGGCCAGGCTGCGGGAAATCTGCAGGGCGGAAAATATTAAGCCTCCTACAGTGGAAACATTCCGCAACAGGGAGGAGATGGCAGAGCTTCTTTACCGCTATCTTGGATGCAAAGAGAAAGAGGGCATTTCCGGCTATTGGACAGGAGGCTGCCAGCGTGTTGAGACTGCCATCAGGAATGTTGGGACAGAGAAGCAGTGCAGTATTGAGGTACCTGCAAGGATGGAGCTTTATCAGGGACAAACCTCTCTGGATGGGAGAGAGTCCCCATATATGGTGGTAAGCCAGTCCGGTAAGCTGGGTGCCTATGCCTTTCTGGTTGACGGGGAGGAAAAGATACAGGCAGTCATTACCCTGATTCCGGATGATTTTGCAGAAGGTGAGGCAGTCCGGAACTTCCCGGATACCGGTGACAATGCACGAGCGGTAAGTGCCGGAGGTTCCCATCCGGTTTCTGGCTGTGAAAGATACCGGATGCGGATTGACAGGGAGAGGATGTCTCCTGAGATTTCTGCCGGGCGTTTCCATGACTGGAGCATTATTTTCATGGTATAGGGGAGTGGATGCAGGAAAAAAGAGTGCACTTTACTATAGCAGTATCCCGCTTCCGGAAGTCTGGGTGAAGAAGGTTCCGGAGGCGGAGGAGCCGCTGATTATTGATTATGGAACTTCTTATACGACAGCGGGAGCATGTCTTAACCAGAGCAGAGACAGGGCAGGGAAACGGATTACGTTTCTGGCAGCTATGGATTGTGAATGGGAGCAGCAGGAGGAATGTGGAGGCTGTGGCCTGTGTCCAAGTGTAATTGCAGTGAAGGACTGCAGCGACGGAGTTCCTGAGCATATGACCTTTCTCTTTGGGAAGGATGCCGTAGAGGAGGAGAAGAGACGGGGCTATCTTGCTAAAAACAGTATTTTCTATGACATGAAACGTTGGGCAGGCCGTTACCATGAAAAGATTCTGGTGACGGATTTGGCAGGAAATACCTGTGAAGTTGAGCGGCTTTTCTTAATTCGGCAGTTCCTGTTATATGTCATTAACCAGGCACAGCAGCAAAACAGAGTAAGATATCCAAAGCTGTGTTTTACCTGTCCGGTGAAACAGAAGGCACTTTTTCTGCGTATGTATCAGGAGGCGCTTCCAGAGTTCAAGGTTCTGATGAAGAATGTAACTGATGAGGCAGTGGCTGTGGCGTATCATTTTCTGGAACAGAGTATCCGAAGGCTGGATTATGAAAATGGGGCGAGGAAAAAGGTGCTGATTCTGGATTGTGGCGGCGGAACCAGCGATATGGTGAGCTGTGATTACCGGATTACGAATGAAGCCATCACCAGCCGTCTGGATATGCATGTCACCTATGCACATGGAGATACCAATTTTGGCGGGAATCATCTGACTTGGCGTCTTCTGCAGTTTTTGAAAATCCGTCTGGCAGAGAAGATGGCAAATCTGCCGCCTGCCCCCATGGATGAGCTGTTTCCGGGAATACTTTCTGAGATGTATGAAAAGGTGGATTCAGACGGGACAGAAAGAGCTTATGAGGTGTTTTCAGAGGTTTACCGAAAAGCAGAGGCGGTGATACCGACATGCTTTGCACATTACCAGAATCAGCCGGAGAACATATTTCTGAAAGTCAGGGGAAACTATTATTTTCTCTGGAATCTGGCAGAAGCCGTCAAGAAGAGGCTGTATTCGAGACCGGGTATCTGCAGGGTATCACTACAGTCGCTTTTTGCGGACTTTGCGTCTGACGCATGTTTTGATGACTTCCATCTCTTTATCAGGAAGGAGGATGGCATGTCAGAGACGCGCACTCTCGGCCCGGAACTGGTCATTGAGAAGGAGGAAATCAATCTTCTTCTGAAACCGGATATCTATGGTTTTCTTAAGAATTTCATTGAACCATGGTACGAGAGCGGGCATCTGATGGAAATTGA
>CAYYGS010000253.1:0-4018 GCA_964471335.1 uncultured Jutongia sp. | reverse complement strand
ACAAATCACAAGCTTGATCTCAGCTGGGAGCACGTTCATCAGCATCTCAAATCCTAAGATACTCTACGAGTCTGCAAAGGCTTTTTTGGGGATTACAAAATTTTAGCATGTAAAGCAAATTCAAAATGTAGGACCCACAAACAATAGGATTTACTGTGCATTATTTCCACTTCAGGAGGAATAAAGCACAATGTTGTTAGCTGGCACCGTCTTTAGCTAGTACATACAGTAGAATGGGAATTTGAACCCAAGACTGCTTAGCTTTCTAAAGCCTGTGAATTTTACATAAAAATATATTTTTGGTACGCAAGCAAAACCTTGGAGTCTGAAAAGCGTGATTGTGAATATATGACACAGCTCTGTCATGCGGTAGTCGATGCAATACTGAGATTCCTGGAGGTGCAGACGCAGGAAAGTCGTGTTTCAGCTGCCATATAGAATATGGAAGGCAGTTCTGTTTTATGAGGACAGACTGTACGGCGTGTAGAAAAAGGACTTTGATGATATTTTGTCATCAAGGTCCTTTTTTAGTATGTTCCAGGAGAAGTGGATGTATTTTCTCTTGGATCGTTTTGTGATTGTTGACAAAATGTGGGGATGTTAGTAAAATGAAAATTGTTTTCAAATTGTGGGAAACCTGTCGGTATAACTGATGGGCTTTTGTTTTGGAAGGATAGGGAGACAAGGTGAGTGATCAATGGTTGATTTCCTGCGAGGATGCAGGTCTCGGATACGAGAATAAGGCGATTGTGGAGCATTTCAGCTTTGAGGTAAGAGAAGGGGAGTACATTTGCGTAGTTGGGGAGAATGGCTCCGGTAAAAGTACCCTGATTAAGACGATTCTGGGCTTGGTTAAGCCGGTCAGCGGTAAGGTGCAGCTTCATGAAAGTCTCAGTCATGGTGCGATCGGATATCTTCCGCAGCAGAATCAGATCCAGAGGAATTTTCCGGTGAGTGTAACAGAAGTAGTCCTGTCAGGGTTTTTAAATAAAATGAATCTTCGCCCGTTTTATACGCAGCAGGAGCGACGGAAGGCAAAAAGCTGCCTGGAGCATCTTGGAATCTCTGAATTGCGTCATCGGTGCTACGGAGAGCTTTCCGGAGGACAGCAACAGAGGGTGCTGCTGGCGAGGGCGTTGTGTGCCGCCGATCGAATCCTGGTGTTGGACGAGCCTGTGACGGGGCTGGATCCCGCAGCGGCTCAGGCATTGTACGAGAATCTGCAGATGCTTCACCGGGAGGGAATGGCAATCGTAATGGTGACACACGATTTGCCAAATGCCGTTCGATATGGAGATAAAATTTTGCATATCCGGACAGGGGATTATTTTTTTGGGACGGTAGAGGAGTATAAAGAATCGGAATTTGCAGCAGCCCTTGCCGGGTGAAAGGATAGGAAGGGTGTTTGGCTTTGAGAAAGAAGGGTCATTAAATATGGATATAATAATGCAGATGCTGTCGTATCCCTTTATGGTGCGGGCCTTTATCGCAGGTATTTTGGTATCTCTGTGTGCCGCACTGCTTGGGGTGAGTCTTGTGCTGAAACAGTATTCTATGATCGGGGACGGGCTCAGCCATGTCTCCTATGGTGCGTTATCGATTGCTGTAGCCTGCGGAATGGCGCCGTTAAAGCTATCTATTCCCGTGGTGATTCTGGCGGCGTTCTTTTTGCTGCGGATAGCGGAAAATGGTATGATGAAAAGTGATGCGGCTATTGCGGCCATGTCTGCCTCGGCGCTTGCGATCGGCGTGACGGTGACGTCGTTGACAACGGGAATGACGACGGATGTGTGCAGTTATATGTTTGGAAGTATTCTGGCCATGACAAGGGAGGACGTAGTACTCAGTGTGATTTTATCGGTGCTGGTACTTTTGCTCTTTATCCTGTGTTATCATAAAATTTTTGCGGTGACTTTTGATGAGAGCTTCTCGAAGGCAACGGGAGTCAGTGTGGGATTTTTTAACACAATGATTGCCATTCTGACAGCGGTGACGATTGTACTGGGAATGCAGATGATGGGAGCCATGCTGATTTCCAGTCTGGTGATCTTTCCGGCATTGTCCTCTATGCGGGTGTTTCAGAGCTTTCGTGCAGTGGTAATTTCTTCCGGGGTGTTATCCGTCTTTTGCTTTTGTGCCGGAATGGTGGTATCGTATTGTTGTTCAACCCCGGCGGGAGCCAGCGTTGTATTGGTGAATCTGGCGGCTTTTCTTGTTTTTTTCGTTGCAGGAAAGATGAATGGAGATAAATAATGAATATAAGGGAATATTTGGAAAAGAAACCTCTTCTTTTTGATGGGGCGATGGGAACATATCTGGGAAAGCGTTATCCTGATTACGACAGGGCGGAATGTGAATGGATGAATCTGACAGATCCAGAAAGGATTGTCGAGGTTCATAAGGAATATCTGTATGCCGGAGCAAGAGCAATCAAGACGAATACCTTTGCCATCAATGACGCAATGTCGGATATGGATGAGGGAAAGCGGGAGGAAGCCGTAAGAGCCGGAGTGCATCTGGCAGAGAGGGCGGTCCGTGAGTATGCGGCAGAGATGGGGGAAGCAGCAGAGGAATATTTTATCTTTGCGGATATGGGCCCGGTTCTCATGCCGGAGGAGAATGTATTGGAATCGTATCGGCGGATTGCTGAGATCTTTCTGGAGCAGGGGGTGAGAAATTTCCTATTGGAGACTCTGGAGGATGGGAAGGGCATTCCGGAGCTGGCCGCTTACATCAAGGAGAGGGCACATGACGCCTTTATCATCGTATCCTTTGGCGTGTCGCCGGAGGGATTTACGGGAGGAGGCTGCTTTG
The DNA here is from genome assembly GCA_964471335.1 of uncultured Jutongia sp. Taxonomy (GTDB): domain Bacteria; phylum Bacillota; class Clostridia; order Lachnospirales; family Lachnospiraceae; genus Jutongia. The sequence continues at coordinate 1,204 of CAYYGS010000253.1, read as the reverse complement.
GGCGGAGTCTTTTTCGGCAAATGCAGCATGTGGAGGAGATTGATGCGATTGGTTTTAACTGTATTTCCGGACCAAAGCATCTGCAGGAGCTGGTGCGGAGGCTGGACAGAAGGGAATGCCGCAAATATCTTTCGGTAATGCCGAATGCCGGATATCCGACGAGGGTCAATAACCGTACCTTCTATTCTAATAATCAGGAGTATTTTGCGGAGGCTATGCATGAAATTGCCTGTGAAGGGGCTGCCATTATTGGAGGCTGCTGTGGAACAGAGCCCTCCTATATCCGGGAAATTGCACAGATGCTGAAGAAAGAGCCAGTGTCAGTGGACAGAACGACAGCAGTGCGGATGACAGAGCAGAGTACAGATTTTTCGGAGGTGGAGGGAGACGCCCGCGAGACGGCCAAGCGGGCTTGTGAAAATCCGGAAAATGATCTTGCCGTAAAACTATCGAAGGGACAGCGTGTGATTGTAGTGGAGTTGGATCCACCCGTGATGCCGGAGATTGACGGATTTATAGAGGGAGCGGCCCGTTATAAGAGGGCGGGTGCGGATGCGATTGATATTGCTGACTGTCCGATTGCAAGAGCCCGGATTGACAGCAGTCTGCTTGCCTGCAAGGTGAAGAGGGAGTTGAATATGACAGCGATCCCCCATATGACGTGCCGTGACAGAAATATGAATGCCACGAAGGCATTGTTGCTGGGACTGAATGTGGAAGGAGTCAATAATGTGCTGACAGTGACGGGAGATCCGGTTCCTCTGGCACAACGGCAGGAGGTAAAGACAGTATTTAGTTACAATTCTGCTGTTTTGGCAAAGCATATTAATACGTTAAATGAGAACGTCTTTCCGGAGAATCCGTTTCTGGTCAGTGGTGCATTGAATATTAATGCAAGACAGTTTGACAGCCAGCTCACGCATGCCATGCGAAAGATTGAGAACGGTGTCAGTGTACTGTTTACACAGCCTGTGATGACAGAAAGGGGGCTGCAGAATTTACAGAGAGCCAGAAGAGAGCTTCCGGTGAAGCTGCTCGCAGGTCTGATTCCGGTGGTCAGTTATCGAAATGCCTGCTTCATGCAGCACGAGATTGCCGGGATTGATGTCGATGAGAGGATTCTTGCTTTATATCGGGATAAGGACAGAGAGGAGGGCGAGACACTGGCAGAGCGCATTGTGCTTGAAATTGCCGCCCAGACGAG
>CAYYGS010000252.1:0-4028 GCA_964471335.1 uncultured Jutongia sp. | reverse complement strand
AGAAGGCTCAGGATCTGGACTTTACCATCGTCTCTGGCACAGATGTTCCCGGCGACTTAAAGGATCTTATCAACCAGCGGCGCAAGGAAGCCTTCCAGCTGACATACACCGAAGGCTCTTTTCTATACATCGCAAGAGGATATGGCAAACAAAAAGGCGGAGACTACAATATTGTCATCAATGACTTCTATCTCGCTGACGAATGTATAGTCTTTGATACAGAGCTCTTTGGGCCTAAAGCGGATGAGGCTGTCTCTGACAAACCATCCTACCCGTATATCATTATCAAGACAGAATATCGGGAACAGCCTGTGGTCTTCCCATAATGCAATGGTACAACATCAAAACAAATAAATTTAATGGATTGCCGAATTTGCCTGTACGATATAGGCAAATGGTCAGCAGACCACCTTGCTTGTAATAAACCCTTACATTTCCTGCCGCTCTATGCGGTAGGAAATCCCTGCAAAGGATACTTCGTCTCCACAACGACAGCGAACAGGGCGCCCCACAAACAAGCGTCTGCCATTTAACCATACGCCATTGACTGAATCCATGTCCGTCAATAGGATCTGCTCCTCATCAAGTTCGATTTGAGCGTGTTGCCGGCTCACCTGAACACACGGCAGGATCATTTCATTCTCCTCTCCGCGTCCGATAGTAATTCCCTTTTCCGAAATAACGGCCCATTGCGGGATTCCCCTCTCTCCGGAAATATTGCGCAATCCAATCGGGAAATCTGTTCCTTCATTTCTTGTTTTCCCCTGTTGAATTCTCTGTCCTCTTCGCTCATATTTCTTTGATCTCCCATCCTCACCATGGCATCTGTCATTTTCTTCCGTTGTGTCCCATTGTTCACACGCGTATTGTTTTATATTTTCCTGCTGATCCCTTTTTCTGGAAATGCGTCCTCTCTGATCCCTCTCCACAAAATCCTTCAGATATTTTTCAATTCGGTGTTCCTCAAAACCATTTTCCGCAATTAGATCATACAATCCATACATAAGCGCCGTTCCGCTCTTATCCTTATGATTAATATGACGAAGAAGATACTGACTGAACTGTTCCAGTTTCTCGTCTATGCCGGATTGATATTCCGGGAAATAGCACAATGCCAGCCGTTTCTCCTGTATATCCCAGTACATATGCTCCGGATCCAGTACAAGATGGACCGGATTCAGTAAATATTCTCTTCCTCTTCTGATAATCTCCAGTAAATTAAAATATAATCTCTCTACAAGCTCTGCATCCACACTCTCCCGCTCCAACAGTTCTGCCAGTGCAATCTTTCCCTCCAGAGCGTACAGACAGATATTCCGGTTGTCAATATACTGAATCCTCAGGGGCAGATACCCCGGCAGTTTATTATAAAGCAGCATCTTTAAATCTGGAGCACCCGCTCTCTCCGGTGCACATTCACCTATAAGACAATTTTTCCCTTTATCCAGCTGTAACTCCCTCATTGGTCTTCCCCCGTTTCTTTTTCTGCTGATGGAGTCCTGCACGAAGCAGCGTTATCGGCCGTATATTCCCCGTCTGCGCCGTGACTCTGCATGTCATGTCCCCCAGAAAGTGATTCATAATCGGTATATTGCACCCTGCCGTCCCGCGAAATACAAGCTTCGTACGCAGCGGCCCCTTCTTTTTCTGAATGGACTCTGCCTGTACTATCCACAAATATGATTGAATTCTATCCTGCCTCTCGTTCTCTGTATCATTTCCCAATGCTTTCTCATACAATTCTCCGTTATCTGCCTTTGTCACTTTTCCCTTTCCATCTCCCTTATTCCATATCTCCTTTTCAGACACAGCGGCTTCCTGCAGCAGCCCGCATATAACCACCTGATCATGCAGATAAAAAATCATAAAGATCCATGCAAAGACAATCCCCAAAATCATCGGCACCAAAAATGCCGCCTCCACGGTATAACTTCCGTCTGAATATAATCCGTCTCTTCTTGCCAATCAAAGCCACCTCCCTAACATACATGTTACATATCCCAGCATAAGAAATGGCACAAAAGGCATTCGGTAATCTCTCTTCTTATGACAAAATACAACCAATACCACTGCCATCAGGAAGGCATATGCCATACCCAGGAAAATACAAACGATCCCCTCCCGCAGTCCTGCCGCCAACATTATACTCCCCATGACAACACCATCTCCCCTCCCGATCTGCCCCTCTGTCAATGTACTTAACAAAAATATTCCCAGGCTTGTTATTACGCCGCAGAGCAAATGAATGCCTAACGGCTGCCCCTCCGCCCACAGACAATACAGGAAATACGGCACCGCCGCCCATACAGAACACATCCAGATCTTTCTTGTCCTCCAATCTGTTATACTATTTATCAGTAAAAATACAAAGATACCAATTGTTATCTTCAATCTCATTTCCCTCCACATTTACTGCAAGGTGCTAACGATCCCACCTCGAAAAGATACACTTGCCGTACGTTTCGCTTTAACCGGGGACAGCCGCTGTAAATATGATAGCGCTCCCCATATCCTGCAATATATACCGTCGCAGACTTTTCCTGCTCTATGGAATTGCAACAGGTCTCACAGGGATAATATTTACCGCCGGACTGATTGCGCAGCCCCCATGTGTCCTGTACGGCAACAGCTCTTATTTTAGTACGCAAATAGGTACATTCTCTATCTCGATGATATACCATTCCGTTTTCTGCCACATACACTTTCTCCCCACCGCTACCTTCCGTCACCATGCTGACTCCCTGATAATCATCTGCTATCATCTGCTGATATCTCCTAAGCGAAAAGAAGCGAGAACCCAGAAAGGGAATCTCCGTCCTGTCATAAATATAACAAATCATGTCCTCTCCCTGCTCCTTCCACCGGAGCAATACGTGATTGCTCGCTAACACATCGACCGAGGCCAGCTTCTCCCCCTGATTCCCATATGCCTCCACACTGCGAAGCAATCCCATTTGAATGTCATTCTGCCTCCTTAACATCTGAAAAAGACAGGTAAACGACATGAGTGCAAAAAAACAGAAAGGAATAAGCAATGCCGCTTCCACAGTAAAGGAACCATCCGATTGTTTGTCTGTAAAAACCATCTCTGTTTCACCTCCTTAGGCAATTTACCGGCACAGAGTCAGAGGGCGATAGGAATACCCTCCGCAAAACCAAATAAATGCGGGGAAGCTCCTATTTGCCAAACAGAATTGTATAAAATTGACTTTTCTGCGAAGGGCATCCCCATCGCCCCCATTTCTCTTTACCAGCAAGCAGACGCACCAAATCGACTCACCTGGCCGGGAGACAGGAATGCTCCTCCCGTTTAATAACCATAAGACACCTCCATTTCCTGCCAGATCAACCCACTCCTCTCCCTGTTTCGAACCGTTCGTTCCGGACTTCGTATCAGAAGGGATGATGTCAGGAGCGGCATCCCGTACTCGATCCGCACTTTCGTCTGACTGATGCATTGACTAATTGTAAATGTTTGATTATAGCTTTGGCGTAAATCCTGCTGAATCAGATCCAGCGAACGCGAATACAGCTTCGTCCAGGCTTCCGTCAATTGCAGAAAATATAGATATTGCCGATAGCCTATACCCTGCACAAGACTGCCTGTCGAAAGTCCTTTCGATGCCACTGGCAGAGAAGCCGCCTTCCTTTGAAATAATTTCTTATTTGCCATACAGATTTCCTTATATTGCATTTTAAAATTGCCCTGATTCTTCGTCACCGGAACACTTTTTCCACCCAAAAGCGCCGTAATATCTACACAGGCCTCCTCCAACGCCAGCACCATCAAGATTCCCTGTTGAATCACAGGTATTAACGCTCCTGCCGCCAGCGGACCGGCAATCGCTGTCGCCGTTGCCAGACTTTCCTCTTGCAAAAGCGGACTCGTCCCTGTATACGCATAATTTATCAGCGTACGAATCAAAAATAACCGGTTCACCACAGCAGCAAAGGCATCCTTCTGATTCTGCTCCCCGCTGACAAGATACTCCAGACCATACGGTATACTTCCTTTGGCATTGTCAATA
>CAYYGS010000251.1:0-4066 GCA_964471335.1 uncultured Jutongia sp. | reverse complement strand
GCAGTTCCGGCACCGACACAGGCGGCTCCGGCAACAACAGCAGGTGTTGTTAGTGATCCGCAGGTCAAGAACGGAGACGAGGTGACCTCTGCCAATGCAAAGTATATCATTACCGATGTGGAGAAAGGAACGGCAGCGTATAAGGCTTCTGTCAAGAAGAATGCTTCCAGTGTGACGATCCCTGCGACGATTACAATATCCGTGAACGGTGCAAGTGTCCAGTATAAGGTGACAGCCATAGAAGCGGGTGCTTTTGCAGGCAATAAGAAGCTTAAGAGCGTATCGGTCGGCAAGAATGTGGAGAGTATCGGCAAAAATGCCTTTAAGGGCTGTACCGCATTGAAGCAGATCAAGTTGAAAACATCTGTGTTGAAAAAGGTAGGTGCAGGCGCTGTGAAGAATATCGCGAAAAAGGCGGTAATCTCCTGTCCTGCGAAGAAGCTGAAGGCATATAAGAAGCTCTTCACCGCGAAGACAGGTTTTCAGAAGAAGATGAAGATGAAAATGAAAAAGAATTAAAAAGAACGGATAAAACCGGATAACTTTTGTGGACATTTTTCATCATATGTTATATAATAGTAAAGTATTTTGAGATTTATTTGGCATAATTTACCAAAAATTCCGGCTGACGCCTGCTTTTGGCGGCAGTGCGCCAGTCGGATTTGTTTTGCGCGAAGGCAAATCGCCGGTTTTGCCTTTTTATGGCAGGGAGTTTTGTCAGGCAGAATGGCATACAGATCAGGCAATCTATGGGAATGGAAGGGTATCATGGGAAAGAAGGAGCACAAGATTATTCAGACACTGGCTATGGTATCGCAGATTGGGATCAGTATGATGGTTCCCATTTTCCTCTGCACCTGGATAGGCTGGCAGCTGTACCGCCGTTTTGACAATGCGGTCTGGTTTATAGTCATGTTGGTGATTGGCATTGGTGCATCGCTGCGCAATCTGTATATTTTAACGGTATCGTTTTATTCGGAGGATATGCGCGAGGAGCATGAGAGGATGAAATATATTCAGGATTTAAAGAATCACGCAGGTCAACCGGAAGAGGTAGAAGACGAAGAGGAGCTTTAGCGGACAGGAAGACTGGTGATGGATATTCGTTATTCCGGGATTTTCACGAATCGATCGGTGCGGGTGTATCGATACCGGTCGATTGGGGAGAGACTCGGAAGGAATAGAGGATGAGATGAAGCAGGCAAAGCAAACGGTAAAGGATCTGTTGAAGGGGCTGGCAGTCTGGGGTGTACTTGTCCTGATTGTATTGGAGATCGTCTCCACGCATAAGCTTGCCATGGCGGCGGGGCTTTTCGTGGGGCTGGTGACGGCAGCAGGGCTGTTTTGGCATATGTATCATCATTTGGATATCGCGCTGGATATGGACAGCGGACATGCTCAGAGACATATTATGTTTGCTTCGATGCAGCGTCTGGCGATCATGGGTGTCGTACTGGCGGTATCTATGACGCAGTATCAGTATTTTCATCCGGTGGGAACGGTGCTTGGCATTTTCGGAATGAAAATGTCGGCATTTATGCAACCGTTTTTTCAAAACCTGAAGAGGCGGTAGATATTCGTGCCATTTGATGGCATGTCTAAAGGGGAGAGGAGATTTTGAAACGATAGGAAGGTGCTCGTAACGCAGCGGTGTGCCGCGCATGCCGCAGGGCCTGCACTTTTTTATAAATAATTTTAAGCAAAGGAAGGTGAGAATGTGGGAAGTAGGGTCTTAGCCATTTCGCAGGGCCTGGCCGGCGCCGGTTTGATTCACCGGGACAGTGGGGGAGATGTAGATTTCTTTATCCACGGCTATATCAAATTCCAATTTTTGGGACAGGATGTCTATTTGACGACGACACATATTTCTATGATCATCGTAATGGCGGTCATTCTGATTTTTGCGCTGGCTGCGAACAGGGTTATCAAGAAAGCAGATCCGAAAGAAGTACCGGGGCCGTTTTTGAATGTTGTAGAACTGATCGTTGAGATGCTGGACAAGATGGTGGTTGCCTCCATGGGGGAGAAGAAGGCATTAAAATTCCGTAATTACGTGAGTGCGCTTTTTATCTTTATCCTGATATGCAACCTGTCCGGTCTGATGGGGCTGAGAGCTCCGACGGCAGATTTCGGTGTTACATTTCCGCTGGCGCTGATTACATGGTTTATGATTCAGTTCAACGGATTTAAGTATCAGAAATTTGGCAAGATCAAGGCATTGTTTGAACCAATCTTTTTCTTTTTCCCAATGAACTTGATCAGTGAATTCTCAACGCCAATTTCTATGTCATTGCGTCTGTTTGGTAATATCCTGTCAGGTACTGTTATGATGGGATTGATTTACGGGCTGATACCAAAGTTCCTGACTCTGGTATGGCCGGGCGCGCTCCACGCGTATTTGGATGTGTTTTCCGGATGCATACAGACGTATGTGTTCTGCATGTTAACAATGTGCTTCGTATCGGATGCTATCGGAGATCAATTAGAAGCGTAGTATCTGTTACAGGAAATGAATAATTGATTTATAAGGAGGATATTACAATGAATATCACAAACGAAGGTTTAGTATTAATGGGTTCAGCTATTGGTGCAGGTCTGGCGGTTATCGCAGGTATCGGCCCTGGTGTAGGTCAGGGTATTGCTGCCGGTTATGGTGCATCTGCAGTGGGTCGTAATCCGGGCGCAAAGGGCGATATCATGTCAACCATGATTCTCGGACAGGCGGTTGCCGAGACGACAGGTCTCTATGGACTGGTCGTTGCATTGATTCTGATGTTCGCTAACCCACTTTACCGTAAGCTGTAAAATGCCTGGTTTGAAAGTGAGTCTTAGATCAAAAAGACAAAAGGAGGCTGACAAGTGAGTGGAGTTGTAAATGTAGCTCTGGCGGAAAGCGGGCTGGGGGATTATATATTCGGTCTGGATCCACAGCTTTTGGTGGATTCGCTGATTACGCTCCTGGCGATGTTTGCCATGTTCCTGCTCCTGTCCTATCTGCTTTTCAACCCGGCAAGGGATTTGATTCAGAAGCGGAAGGATTTAATTCAGGAGGAGATGGATACCGCCGCGAAGGAGAAGAAGGAAGCAGCTGCGTTTAAAGAGGAATACGACGCAAAGCTGAAGAATGTTGACAAGGAATCAGAAGAGATTCTTTCGGAAACCAGAAAGAAAGCCTTAAAGAAGGAAAGCGATATTATAAATGATGCCAAAGAGGAGGCAGGACGCATTCTGGACCGTGCAAACCATGAGGTAGAGCTGGAGAAGACAAAGGTCAAGGATGATATAAAACAGGAAATGATTTCTGTAGCAACGGCTATGGCAGGCAAAATAGTAGCATCTTCCTTAAATGAGGACGAACAGTCACAGTTGATTACAGACACATTAAAAGAGATGGGTGATGAGACATGGCTAAATTAATATCCAAGACATACGGCGATGCTCTGTTTGATATCGCTGTAGAGGAGAATAAGCTGGACACCATCTGTGAGGAAGTGGAAGTAGTCATGGAGGTGTTTCACACCAATGAGGAATTTGTCAAGCTGATGTGCCATCCCAGAATCAGTGTGGAAGAGAAATCTTCCGTGCTGGAGACGGTGTTTAAGGGGAGGGTAAGCGAGGAGCTGACAGGCTTTTTGATGACAATCGAGAGCAAGGGCAGATTCGCTGAGATCGAGGAGATACTGTCTTATTTTACAGACAGGGTCAGAGAATATAAAAAGATTGGTGTGGCCTATGTGACGTCTGCGATACCTCTTAAGGATTCTCAGAAAGAGGCCGTGGAGAGCAAATTGCTGGAAACGACGCAATATGAGTCATTTTTGATGAACTATGATGAGGATCCGTCACTGATTGGCGGAATGGTAATTCGGATCGGCGACAGAGTGGTAGACAGCAGTATCAGGACGATGTTGGGCAATATGGGGAAGGAATTGTCCCGAATCCAACTCAATAATTAAATTATCGAAAGAAGGTGCAAGAGTATCATGAATTTGAAACCGGAAGAGATCAGTTCCGTGATTAAGGAACAGATTAAGAATTACAGTACCAAATTTGAGGTGTCGGATAC
>CAYYGS010000250.1:0-4079 GCA_964471335.1 uncultured Jutongia sp. | reverse complement strand
GCGGCATAACAAACAAAGTTTGTATTCAAGTTTGCGGGGCTGTGGCAGGAATGGAGATTATTATGAAGATAGGTGTAGATTATTATCCGGAGCAGTGGGATGAGGAAATGTGGGAGGTAGATGCTGACCGGATGCAGGAGCTGGGCGTTAATATTGTGCGCATGGCAGAATTTGCATGGTCCCGGCTGGAGCCGGAAGAGGGACGGTATGATTTTGCATGGCTGGACAGAGCGGTGTCCCTTTTTGGGGACAGGGGTATTGAAGTGTTTCTCTGTACGCCGACATGCACACCTCCTCAATGGCTTTTTGCGGCATATCCGGAGGTGATTCAGGTTGGGCGTGACGGAAGGAGGATACCGATTGGTGTTCGCGGGCATCGCTGTCTGAACAGTCCGGTTTACCGACAGCTATCTGAAAAGATGATTCGCTCAATGGTGACCCATTATAAGGACAATGCCGCCGTGATCGGGTATCAGATTGATAATGAACTGGAGGCCAACCATTGCCGCTGTGAGGTGTGCCAGGAAAGCTTTCGTAGGTGGATTCAGTCCAAATATCACACAGTGGAACAGGTCAACCATGCGTATGGCAATATCGTCTGGAGCGGGGAGTATTCCTCTTTTTCAGAGATACAGCCTCCGATGGGAGATCAGATTTTATGGCAAAATCCATCGCTGACACTTGATTTTAACCGATATGCTTCGGACAGCACAATCGAATATGTCGAATTTCAAAGAAGGCTGATTCATGAAATTGATGAAGAGGCACTGATCACGACAAATACCTGGTTCTGTGAAAATATGGCTGATTTTTATGGGATGTTTCAGGGATTGGATTTTGTCTCATATGATAATTATCCGGTGTCAAAGATTCCAAGTGATTTTGAAGATATTTATTCCCACGCGTTTCATTTGGATTTGATGCGTGGGATCAAGCGAAAGAATTTTTGGATTATGGAGCAGCTTAGTGGTGCGATGGGAAGCTGGATGCCGATGTCATCGACACCGAGGCCCGGCATGATTCAGGGCTATGCTCTGCAGGCAGTCGCGCACGGTGCGGATGCAGTGATTCATTTTCGATGGCGGACGGCTGTTGCCGGGGCCGAAATGTACTGGCATGGGATATTGGATCACAATAATATACCGGGCAGGCGTTATCGGGAATTTGCAGAACTGTGCAGGACTGTAAAGGGGTTGCAGGAGCTGGATGGTTCGGTGATTCAAAACAGGGTGGCACTATTATATAGTTCGGATCAGGAATATGCTTTTCGTTTGCAGCATCAATCTGCGGGCATGTATTATATGGAACAGCTCAAATTGCTGCATGATGGATTTACCGCGATCGGTATCGGGGTAGATATTATCAATGAGGGAGAGGAGCTCTCCGGTTATGATGTGGTGCTGGCTCCAACGCTGATGCTGGCACATCGCGAGACGATGGAGCACCTGTACCGTTTTGCGGACAGGGGCGGCTGTGTCGTTTTGACAAACCGTTCGGGTGTTAAGGATGAGACGAACCGCTGTTGTATGGAAGCTCTGCCGGCAGGGTACACTGATTTAATCGGGGCACATGTGACGGAGTATGATTGTATTGGGATGGAACGACAGCGGATCAGCTGGGTAGAGGATTCCTGCCAAGCAGAATATGACAGGATCCGAAAGGGACTGGAACAGAGCAGAAAGATACCGGGCGGTGGGGAATTGGCTGCATCGCCGGAATGTACCCATTGGTGTGACCTGCTGGAGACAGAGACAGCACAGGCGCTGGCAGTATATGATGATGCATTTTACCGTGGGACAGCGGCTGTTACGCAAAATCAATATGGCAGGGGACAGGTATATTATCTTGGGACGATTGCAGACAGGATCTTTTATCGTGTGATCGCAGAAAGGATCGCAGAACAGCAGCAGATTTCTCATATCAAAGACCTGCCCTATGGCGTTGAGGTGACGAGACGTCAAAAGGAGATGCAGAAGTGGGAATTTGTGTTCAATAATACAGAGCAGAAACAGACGATACATATTGTTTCTGCAACAGGCGGCATTTATACTACGGAAGATAAGGCGGCAGGAAGGGAGACAGAAGAGGTGGCGCTCGCACCGTTTGAGATGCGGATTTGTCGTAGTTAGAGATTTTTGTCTTCAGGGAGCACATTAGTGTTCCCTGAAGTTTTTTAAAATACAATAATTTATTGAAAAAATTTTATGTTTTGAAAAGGTTATGCAGATAAAGTGTAGAAATTTGATTTAGGATTAAATCCGAGGGAACATATTCTGTGATATGATGTGAAAGAGGAGCGAGTATAAAAGGAGAGGATGTATCTGTCGAAGCAAGGGCTCTTTTTGTTAGGAAAAATCAATCTATTTTTGATATATAATGGTATTGACTTCTTTTATATCACATGTTAGAGTGTTATATAAAAGAAGATAAAGAATAAGCAAAGGAGGGGTATTCTATGAAATATCAATGGAAAAAATTTGTGTCATTTCTACTGACAGCTGTGATGCTGGGAACGGGAGCGGTAGATCATGCGCAGGCGGCTGCACCGAAACAGAAACTCTCTCAGAAAAAACTGACGATGTCTGTTGGAGATACGAAAAAGCTGACTGTGACAAATAAAAAGGGCTGTCGTGTGTCATGGAAGAGCAGCCGGGGCAAGGTGGCGTCTGTGAATAAAAAGGGAAAAATTGTTGCCAAAAAGGCGGGAAGCGTGAAAATTACTGCCACGGTTAAAAACCAAAAGACAAAAGAGAAATCAGTTCTGGTATGCCGTGTGACAGTAAAAGGCAAAAAGAAACCGTCAGGAGCGGATGCTTCCCAGAGTCCGGGTGTCATTCAGACAGCGTCGCCGACGCCATCTGCCGTAGCGCCGACGAATCTACCGGTGTCATCCGAAGCGGCTCAGACACCAATGCCGATACCATCTGAAGTGGTGCCGACCAGTCTCCCGGTAGAGATGGATGGACCGTCTGGTGCGCCAGCGGAAGGGTCAATTGATTTCCGAGGCAAGTGTTTTTTCTTGGGTGGATCTAATGGGGATGAAGTATGGACGAATGCACAGGGATATGCTATCTATAATATAGAGGAGTTAGAGAAGGTCTTTGGAAAAGAAGGAGAGCCTGCCAAAGAAGATGGGACTGCTGGTCGTGATGTTTGGACGAAGTTGATTCTGGATGGGGATTATCAGTGGATGCGGTCGTTTGCAGAGCCTGTGATCACACGGTATGATGCAGCGTATTTTCAGGATAAAATGTTATATTGCGTCATATTCAGAGCAGGAGCTTTGTACTATGATATTCATATTACAGATGTCCGATTGATGAAAAATCAGATGGGGAAAGAAGAATTATCCTTGTCCTTAGAGTTTGACGATGAGAATAATCATCTTGCGGCAGAAGGTGATTATATGGTCTTTTTGGAACTGAATCAGAGTGATTTTGATCGGGTGGAGAGTGCACGGTTCGGTGATATATCCATAGAGAATCATAAAGTGTCAGATATGATGTCTGTGGAATTGGATGGACCGTCTGAAGCGGCAACGGCAGGATCGATTGATTTCCGCGGCAAGTGTCTTGGATATTATTATGGAAATGACAATGGAGAAATAGAAATAAATGAACCACAGGAATACGTTATATCTGATATGCAGGGGATGGACGATCTGAAGCAGAATGTTCTTTTTCCGGACACAGAATTGTTATCCCCAGGTGCACATGAGGCCATGCGGAAGAAGATAGATCCTCTTTTAAGTCGGTACCAGGAGTCTTTTTTTCAGGACAAAGTCTTGTATTGTTGTTTGTTTTATGCAGGATCTTCTGGTTATAAATTTCATTTTACGGATGTCCGTTTTGTAGAAAATGATGCAGGAAAAAAGGTGTTATCTGCTTTTTTGGAATATGATAAGAAGTTACTTTATCCTACAGAGAGTGGAAACTTTATCTCCTTTTTGGAGTTGGATCGAAAGGACTTTGAACAAGCGGAAGAAGTAGAATTTATTTTTCCCTGACAGAGGGTTAGGCTTGTATACATCATAACATTGAGTTAGCAAGGAAGCTGTTGTAAAAGCAGAGGAATTATCT
>CAYYGS010000249.1:0-4103 GCA_964471335.1 uncultured Jutongia sp. | reverse complement strand
TTGTAGAGCGATTTATTCGTATACATTGTTTATGATGGTTGAAGAGGAAGATGGTAGTGGTTATGGTGAAGAGATTGACAATCATACTTTGATGCTTGTGTGGAAAAACAGAGAGAACAGTAAAGCATGATTGCAAAAATTAAGCAAATATTAACTGTGCTAGACTTGTAGAGTGGGTGGGAGGAAACGACCACCCATCAGGTAAAAAGCATTGGAGTTATGCCCAATGTTAACATCAGGAGCTATGGAAGGGGTTCAGATATAATGCACGACCTCACTGGAAACAGAGATTATATCTCCTGATTCTATACATCAAAACTTCATCTCGACCCAGCAGGAGAATACACCCATGGAGCAGGCAATGACCTGATGCGGGCCTGTCAGGATATATTCCCCCGTGTAGGAAGTCGGACAAAAAAATACATAGGAAAGCGAGGAAGATAAAAATGGAAAAATTGATCAAAAAATCAACAGTGGCATTGAATACGGTGCCTTGCGGAGCAGGAAACAATGGGGTATTGAGCCAGCCTGCACAGTCAGGCACAGGCATACAGGAAAGGAGGGGTTAATATGGCGGGATATCATGGGTATAGTATGAGCAATAATGCTGTTGCTGCATACGAGAATGGAGAAATGCCGATGTCTAAATGGAGTAAGAAAGCGATAATAGAACGGATTGAAGAAGCAATTGATGATGGTGACATAGAACTTCAATGCAGTTTGGACAAATTAAAAAAACTTCCGCTGGAATTTTTAAAAAGAGACTGCTTAACATACTCATCGTGGCATCATACAAGTAAGTTTTATAACGAAACAGATTTCTATTCCCTGGATATTGATTCTATTAATGAAATGACAGATGAATATGTGAATATGGAGATGTCATATTACAAGGACAGGCGGAGAAGGTTAAGGTCAGAAAAAACCCCAGAGGAAAGAGCGGAAGAACGGATTAGGAAAGCGGAAAGAGAGGCGGAGAAAGCCCTAAAAGCAGAAATGGAGATACTTTTTAAATACCAGAAAAGGTGGAGGACATTGAAAGGTTTTATGAAATCTAAAAATGTTGATCTCGACAAGCTGAGGAAAGTCCGTAAAAAGATGATTGCGGAGAGGCGGGAAGAACTTCGCAAAATTTGGGAGAGCCAGGGTTATACAGATGCCTTAGCACGAATTGATGATGATGATTTTATTGAGCCTAGAGTCAAAGGATTTATACATTGATAAGGACACCCAGGACACTAAAGAAAGCAGATGCTCGAAGATGTTGCAACGGATAATACATAGGGAGATTTTTCAGACAGGTATTTGGAAGATGGGGATAGGCAGATGCCTAATCCCTGTCATCCAAATTACAGGCTGGAGGAGGGGAATTGTTACAATAAAAAAGAAACTGTCTTTCCATTACAGTTCCTTTCACCCTTCATCCTCACGATATTCCACGATGTCCTCGACACGGCAATGTAAAATCTTGCAAAGCTGTTCAATAGTGTTAAGAGTCACATTCCGCCCCTGCTTTATGCTGTCATATGTACCATGGCTGAATTTATGGACTTCCAACAGCTTGTAAACGGTTATGTCTTTTTCCTTCATTGTCCGCCATAATGGGTCAAAACTCATCATTCCTGCATCACTCCCTGTCAAAAATTATATCCGATATCCGTTGTATACAACATTTCCGACATATCGGAAATGTTTTCATAGACAGTAAAGGAAAATAGCAGTAAAATAATGGATATAGGAAGGACATATTTCATGTCATATGAGAGCGGATTAATGCATTTATCACAGCCGATTCAGTGATGGATGCCAGTATGGGGTTCCTGCCATATCAGAAGGGGTTGTAAGATATGCCCAACCTGATCATGCCAGTGCAGGATAAGGAAGGAGAGGAAGCATGGGAAATTTTGCAACAGATATCATATCAATATTTGTGATCTTTTTGGGGTTTATACTGCCCCTGCTTGGGTGGGTCTGGATAGCATATTGCAAGTATATTCGGCATTTTCGTAAGGAATGTAATAACTGCAGGTGCTGGTATCGGTGTAAGAAATGCCCGCCTCTGCATTCAGAGCAACTGAAGAGACGGATCGCATTGCTGGAGCAGAAATATCCATCAGGCAATGGTTACATAACGATGCTGAAGGGGCAGTTGCAGGTGTACCTTGATAATCCTGAACTTGACAGGGCGACGGAGAGCCAGATGATACACAGGTTTGTAAAAGAAGCAAGGGAAAGGAACGGCTAAGCCGTTCTTTTTTTGGGCCTGAATGTAAGGCCCGCTTCCTCCGAATCCTGCATCTGCCTTTGTATCTGTCCCCGCCCTATGTCTGCAAAAAAATCCATGGGGCTGGATGATGTATAATAATCGTAGGACAAGGAAGGGAGTCCGCCTTGTATTCATGAAGAGAGGAGGTGGGGAGCAAATAGGAAAAATGGAAAAGAACCGCAATATGGGGAAAGATGATATTTACAATTACATCATTACAGAAGAACAGAAAAGCATTATCTGCAGGTATTTTGGAAAAGACAGCAATGATATGGAGGACTGGGAAATATCTGAACTGTTGGATAAGGTTATTGATGATCTTAAGGTTTAGCCATTATCCAGTGATAGGCGGTGGGAGCCTTTTTATGTACTTAAAAGTGGGTACGGGGATTCCCCAGCACATTGAAAATCTTTCTTTTAATTTTGTAAAAGATAAAAATTCATATTAAAAATAGAATACAATAAGAAGGAGGAATTTTGTAATGGAAATTGTACGGGTAAACAGCAGGGAGGAATTGGATTATTTATATGATTGTGCAGCATTGACGGTCATAGGTGTATGTGAGGAGTCCATACCAGCCATTATGGACATATTGAAGGAGAATACGACAGTATATCGGGAGAGGGCATTCATTATCCCAGGGAAACTCATGAATGAGCAGTATGGCCTGACGGGCAGGAATGCTTATAAAGATGACCTGCATATAGTCAGCATTTCCCTGGAGGATTTTGACGAAGGACCGATGGTACTTAAAAGATTTGAATATGGATGGCGGTGGTTCGATGATGTTGTTGACAACAATGCCCGCAGGGAGCAGTCCCAGAAAAAACAGAGTAAAAAATCAGGACAGGCATGTAGTCTGTCCTGATTTTTTAGGTGTCTATTAAACATAACTATGTTTTTATTGTAGTGCACAGAGTTTCCCTTTCACCGAAGCGATTTATTGCAAATACATTTGATTGTATACATTGTTGACTGCCTCGGCATAAAGCGAGAATGAGGGTTTCCCATTGCCCTCATTGATATCCTTAAGCAGCAGATATTCCTCCCTGATGTAAGGCCATCCTTTATCCCTGATAATTTCCTGTACCTTTTCATCTATGTCAGGGTTTGGTGTCCGAAAAACAAATTGATAGGACTGCTGTGACTTGTTGTTTCGCAGGTAATAATAGCCCTCATAGCCGTCATTGCTTCCGTAATAGATAATGGCGAAATCACAGCTGTGCTCTATTTTCTTTTTGCCTTTGTCAACCACCTTTATCGTGATAGAAGAGGTTGAATCCTGTGGGAATGAGTATTCTGTTCCCTGTAATGCTGCTTTCAAGGCGGTCATAAACTTATCCTTTATGACCTTGGCAATATAGTGATATCCATCATCAGGAGGAGTGAGGATCAGGTTATAGTCGAAATCATATCCACGGTTCCCGCCCTTGATTCTGGTTACAAGATGCCTTTGCCCGCTTCCGATGAGGCGGAACTGGAATGTCAGCCCATAGTTTTTCCGCATATGAACCTGGACACGGTTAATGATCTGTTCCAGCTCCTTTCTGACAGGGGCATACTCTGACTTTTCTACATACTCATACATATCTTATTTCTCCTTTTCGCCCATGCCGTCCCATACAACTTTAATAATTGTATCATTGTAGAATATCATATCTGGGGTGATTGTCAATAGCCAAATTTCATTTTTGAAGGATATTTGTACCGTCTTCGCACCAGTTCTGCTAAAAAATGCGGAGCAGGATGGAGTAAAACCATCAGTCCTTTTTACATAACCGAACGCCTAAGGTCTTAAGGATATTGCGACAAAGCACCTGCACATTAGCAGGCAAG
>CAYYGS010000248.1:0-4155 GCA_964471335.1 uncultured Jutongia sp. | reverse complement strand
TTTTTTGCTGTCTTAGAATCATTTTTCAACCTACTGCCTTTGCACAACAATCTATGTTGTCTCATCGACGGGAAATAGCACGGCATCAGCGCATTTTGTGATCCTTTTGTAATTCTCCCGGAATGCAGCATAATAAGCGCTGCCCTCCTCTGAGATACTGTAATATTTCCGGACAGGGCCCATCGGTGATTTTGCGCGTCTGCAGGTAATATAGCCATTTTTGTCCAGTCTCGTCAGGATCGGATATAACGTGCCCTCGCCGACATTGTCAAAACCGAAGTCCTCTAAAGCCTGTAAAGTCTCATATCCATAAGTTTCACCCCGGGATATCACGCCTAAGACACAGCCCTCCAGAATTCCCTTCATTAGTTGTGAAGCTTCCATATTTCCTCATTTCTTTGATATTTTTTTAAGCTACTTGATATTGCCAAGTAGGTTGATTATAAAATAACATGGCTACTATGTATTGTCAAGTAGTATTTGAGTTTTAAAAGACAGATTTTTAAAATTAATTTTCAAAATCTCTTGACAGATTCTGTATGGAGTGATATGATTGACATCAGCGTGCAAAGAGAAGCATTTGATAATCAAAGGGCTTTCGCACGATACGAAGCAGAGTTATCCACTCTCACCTTAGCACACGATGTGACTCGGGTTATGATTCAGAATTGATTCCCTGTATGTGGGATATATGTTGATAGTATGTGGATAAGGCTTTGCTTATCCACATTTTGATTTTATATGAGAAGATTTTATGATGGAGGTGCAAGACCATTAGCAATTTAGTGATTAACGAGCAGATTAGAGACAGAGAGATTCGTCTGATTGGTGAGGACGGAGAGCAGTTAGGGATTATGTCAGCCAGAGAGGCGATGAAGCTTGCAAGGGAAGCGGAATTGGATCTGGTGAAGATAGCCCCCAATGCCAAGCCGCCGGTATGCAAAATCATAGATTATGGAAAATACCGCTATGAGCTTGCACGCAAGGAGAAGGAAGCGAAGAAGAAGCAGAGGACCATGGAGGTGAAGGAGGTTCGCCTTTCACCGAATATTGATGTCAATGATTTGAATACGAAAGCAAATCAGGCGAGAAAGTTCATCATGAAGGGAGACCGTGTGAAGGTATCACTGCGTTTCCGTGGGCGTGAGCTGGCACATGTTAATTACAGCAAGCAGATCCTCGACAGCTTCTATGAGAAACTGGAGGATGTTGCCGTAGTCGATAAGCCGGCCAAGATGGAAGGCAGAACGATGGTGATGTTTTTGACGGAAAAGAGGCAATAAAGATTTGTCTGGTTAGCAGACAGGACTTTTAGTGCAGTGCCCTAGAGATGATCCGTGGACAACATGGACAGGCATTTGTCCGGGGTAATGTCCGGGGTTGTGGGCACGAGATATAAACATTGTGAATAAGGAGGAATTTATTATGCCAAAAATGAAGACTAAGCGCGCTGCAGCAAAGCGTTTTAAGACGACAGGAACAGGAAAATTAATGAAGATGAAGGCTTATAAGAGCCATATCCTGAATAAGAAGTCACCGAAGAGGAAGAGAAACCTGAGAAAGGCTGTAGAGGTAGATGCTTCCAATGCAAAGATGATGAGGCGTATGTTACCATATTCAAAATAATCAGAAGGAGGAAAGGCAAATGGCACGTATTAAAGGCGGTTTAAACGCAAAGAAAAAACATAATAGAGTATTGAAGCTGGCAAAGGGTTACAGAGGAGCGCGTTCTAAGCAGTACAGAGTGGCAAAGCAGTCTGTTATGAGAGCACTGGCTTCCTCCTTCGCAGGAAGAAAGCAGAAGAAGAGACAGTTCCGTCGTCTTTGGATTGCCAGAATTAATGCGGCAGCCAGGATGAATGGTTTGTCTTACAGCAAATTTATGTATGGCCTGAAGCAGGCTGATATCGATATTAATCGGAAGATGCTGTCTGAGATGGCAATTTCAGATCCTGATGGTTTTGCATCTCTTGTTGAGGTGGCAAAGAGCAAGGCATAAAGATAAATTTGAAAATCAGCTGCGGTTTGTGGAGACATGAGCCGCAGTTTTTGGTTTTATAACAACTTGTGAAAGTTCATTACTACAGGGGACTTGAAAAACTCAGCCAACTCCTGTATCATAAGACTTATATGGAAGACGAAAGGAAGGAAGAAAATATGCGTAAGGAACTGGAGAAGACATACAACCCGGCAGATATAGAGAAACGTACTTATGATACGTGGCAGGAGAAGAAGTACTTCCGGGCAGAGGTCAACCGCGCCAGAAAACCTTTTACCATTGTGATGCCGCCGCCCAATATTACGGGTCAGCTTCACATGGGACATGCACTGGATAATACTCTGCAGGATATTTTGATTCGTTTCAAAAGAATGCAGGGCTATGAAGCTCTCTGGCTGCCTGGTACCGATCATGCATCGATTGCAACGGAGGCTAAGGTCGTGGAGAAGCTGAAGGAACAGGGCATATCGAAGGATGATATCGGACGGGAGAAGTTCCTTGAGCATGTATGGGACTGGAAGAAGCAATATGGAGGCCGTATTGTAGAGCAGCTGAAGAAGATCGGCTCGTCCTGCGACTGGGACAGGGAGCGCTTCACGATGGACGAGGGCTGCAGCAGGGCGGTCAGGGAAGTGTTTATTAAATTATATAATAAAGAATTAATTTACCGTGGAGAGCGTATTATTAACTGGTGCCCAAAATGTCTGACATCGATTTCGGATGCAGAGGTAGAGTATGAAGATCAGGCAGGGCATTTCTGGCATTTGAGATACCGTACTACAGACGGCACAGGGTACATCGATCTGGCCACGACACGTCCGGAGACGCTGCTCGGTGATACAGCAGTGGCTGTGAATCCTGCGGATGAGCGTTATCGTGATATGGTAGGCAAGATGCTTGTGCTTCCGCTGGTACACAGGGAGATCCCGATTATTGCAGACGACTATGTAGATATGGAATTTGGAACCGGTGTTGTAAAGATTACACCGGCACACGACCCGAATGATTTCGAGGTAGGCCTTCGCCATCAGCTTGAGATTATCAACGTGCTGACGGATGATGCGAGAATTACAGAGGATTATCCGAAGTATGCCGGAATGGATCGCTATGAGGCGAGAAAGGCTATCGTTAAGGATCTGGAGGAAGAGGGTGCTCTACTGAAGGTAGAGGATCATGATCACAATGTAGGCACCTGTTATCGCTGCGGCACAACGGTGGAGCCGAGGGTTTCCAAGCAGTGGTTTGTGTCGATGAAAAAGCTGGCGCAGCCGGCGATCGATGCGGTAAAAAAAGGAGATACCAAATTTGTGCCTCCACATTTTGAAAAGACATATTTTCATTGGCTGGAGAATATCAGGGATTGGTGTATTTCACGCCAGCTCTGGTGGGGCCATCAGATACCGGCCTTTTACTGCGATGATTGTGATGAGATGCTGGTGAAGGACGCCTCCGCTGTGCATTGTCCGAAGTGCGGCAAGCCGATGCGTCAGGATCCGGATACGCTGGATACGTGGTTCTCTTCTGCGCTGTGGCCCTTCTCAACGCTGGGATGGCCGGAGAAGACGGAGGAATTGGATTATTTTTATCCTACGAGTACGCTTGTGACAGGCTATGATATTATCCCCTTCTGGGTTATGCGTATGATGTTTTCCGGGCTGGAGCATACAGGGCAGGTTCCGTTTGATACGGTACTGATTCACGGCCTTGTGCGGGATTCTCAGGGAAGAAAGATGAGTAAATCTCTTGGAAACGGCATTGATCCGCTGGAGGTTATTGAAAAGTACGGTGCAGATGCTCTGCGTTTTACCCTTGTGACAGGTAATGCTCCGGGAAATGATATGCGTTTCTATTGGGAGCGTGTGGAGGCCAGCCGTAATTTTGCGAATAAGGTATGGAATGCCTCCCGGTATATTATGATGCATCTGGGGGACAATGATATTACAGAGCCGGTATATGATTCTCTGGAAATGGAAGATCGCTGGATTCTTTCGCGGGTGAATACCCTGGCGAAGGAAGTAACAGATAATATGGAGAAATACGAGCTGGGGATTGCCGTTCAGAAGATATACGATTTTATCTGGACAGAGTTTTGCGATTGGTATATCGAGATCGTCAAGCCGAGGCTGTTTGCGAAGGAAGAGGCACCGGAATCTGCC
>CAYYGS010000247.1:0-4165 GCA_964471335.1 uncultured Jutongia sp. | reverse complement strand
ATTCGCTTCCCTTTAATATGTATACCTTTCACAAAATGTGGGGAGTGGTGACACCGCAGGAGGCGGCCGAAAAGATTCGGGAACAGCGGGAGGCTGCCGGGATCACGGAACCGGCCAATTTGGAGGAACAGGCGATCTCTCTGGTTGGAACCGATATTTATGAGAAACTGGTGAAGGGGTATACGCAGAAGCAGTGGGGCAGGCCGTGCCGCGAGCTTCCGGCCTTTATCATACGCCGCCTGCCGGTTCGTATGACATTTGACAATAATTATTTTGACGCGGCCTATCAGGGGATTCCAAAGGGAGGATATACGAAGCTGGCGGCAGCTCTTTTAGATGGCATTGAGGTTCGTCTGGAGACAGATTATCTGAAAGAACGGGAGACGTTACGCGAACTGGCAGACCGCGTAATTTATACCGGGCCGGTGGATGCATATTTTGATTATTGCCTGGGAGCTCTGGAATACCGTAGTGTTCATTTTGAGACAGAGGTGCTTGATACCCCAAATTTTCAGGGAAATGCGGCGGTCAATTATACGGATGAGGAGACGCCGTGGACAAGGATTATAGAACATAAATGGTTTGAGTTTGGAAGGGATGATGCGGGCAGGGAACTTCCAAAGACCGTTATCAGCAGAGAATACAGCAGCGAGTGGAAACCGGGGGATGAACCGTATTATCCGGTGAATGATGAGAAGAACAGTGCCCTTTATGATAAGTACAGGGAACTTGCGGCAAAGGAGAAGGGGGTCTGCTTTGGCGGCCGTCTGGGGGAATATAAATATTATGATATGGATGCTGTGATCGCAAGTGCACTGGAATTTTGCCGTCAGGAATTGAAGAGAATATAATAAATTGAAAATAGGGCTTGTATTTTTTTCCTGCTTATGATATGATGACATAGTTGTGAGAAGAGATATTCCTCTGTTACGGTTGCAAAACGCCGCAAGCGTGCACATAAGTATTAAGAATGTCGAGAGGATAAGGAGGTCACATCATGAACGATATTATCAAGGCAATCGAGGATGCACAGTTAAAGGAAGAGATTACAGATTTCCGTATTGGTGATACTGTAAAGGTGTATGCCAAGGTTATCGAGGGTAACAGAGAACGTATCCAGGTCTTCGAAGGAACGGTATTAAAGAGACAGAATGGCGGCGCAAGGGAGACATTCACTGTCAGGAAAAATTCTAACGGTGTGGGTGTTGAGAAAACCTGGCCGGTACATTCTCCAATTATTGACAAGATTGAAGTGGTTCGCAGAGGTAAGGCAAGACGTGCAAAGCTGTTTTATCTTCGTGACAGAGTTGGTAAGGCTGCCAAGGTAAAAGAATTAGTAAAATAATCAAAGTGTCAGTGCTGGAAGAGGTCATTCGCCGACAGGCGGATGACCGTTTTCTTTTCAATGACAGGGAATTTTAATGTAGTACAACACAGCCTCAATTGGAAGGGAGGAGGACATGTATTCGTTTCGCAGCAGGATTCGTTACAGTGAGCTGGCGCAGAATGGCCGGCTGAGTCTGGACGGAATCATTAATTATATGCAGGACGCTGCCTGTTTTGAGGCAGAGAGTCTGGAAATTGGTATCGGGTCGGATTTTGAGAAAAAATATACCTGGGTATTAAATTATTGGAAAATTGTGATTTTGCGCTATCCGAAGATGGCAGAGCTGATGGATATTAAAACGCAGGCATGCGGCTTTGAAAAAATGTTTGGGTACCGTAATTTCATGCTGACAGATGAAAATGGAGGGGAAATCGCAAAGGCATTTTCGATCTGGACGCTCATTGACAAGGAGAAAATGCGTCCGGTCAGGGTAACGCAGGAGATTGGAGGAATTTACGGTGAGGCAGAACCAATCCTTGCGGGGGAGATGTCGCGCAAGGTCAAACCACCGGAGGGCGGTGAGAAGCAGGATTCCTTTTTTGTGCGGGATTACCATCTGGATACGAATCACCATGTCAATAACGGACAATATGTCAGAATGGCATGCGCGTATCTGCCGGAGGGATTTGATGTGAGGCAGCTGCAGGTCTGGTATTGCAGACAGGCTCTGCTTGGCGATGAGATCACGCCCGTGGTGCATGAAAAGGAGGACGGCAGAATGATCGTTCTGCAGGGGGAAGATAAAAAGCCCTATGCAATTGTGGATTTTGCATCTTATGATCCGCTCGGAAAGAATATGTTGTAATAGCTTCTAAGCATTTTATACGATTGTTTTGACGGCTGATATAAAGCGCTTTACAATCTTTTGGTTATTCGCTATAATAATATAGATTGATGTCTAGGGTCAAAAGCAGACGGTAATGTAGCAATCCGTGGCATCTGGAGTAAAATAGCAGATGATGATCTGAAATGATAAATTTAAAGAGAAAAGGAGAAGACTATGTGGTGTCCAAAATGCAGGGTTGAATATCAGGAGGGCGTAACGGTATGTGCCGATTGTGGGACAGCGTTAGTAGAGGGTACGGAAGAGGATTTTGACATTGTAGACATCTGCTCTCTGAAGGATGAACAGATGGCAGATAAATTTTTAGAGTATCTGAAATATTCGAAGCTGGATGGGGCCAGAAAACTGTTTGATGAGGAATCTGGCGTATATACGGTGGCAGTGCCGCCAAAAGCAGAGAAGAAGGCAGAGAAGCTTTTTGATGGTTTTATGATGGCTCTGGAGGAGGAGCAGGAGGAGAAGAGACGGAAGGAAGAGGAAGAGGCGCGCGCCGGCTACACCAAAGAAGAATTGGAGGAAATGGAGCTCGACAGGAAGATCAAGGAGAAATTTGATTCCCTTTTTCCACCGGAAGAGGAAGAGGAGGAAAAACCGCAGAAGGATTCCCGTGAATATGACTGGGATGCAGAGGAAGAGGAAGAAGAACAGATGACTCCGGAGGATCCCTTTGATGAGGAGGATGTCAGCGATCTTCTGACAGAGGGCGCGGTAGACGATGTTCCAAGGGAAATGCTGTATCATGCCTCTGACGAGTATGTTAAAAAGTCGGATGAGTATAGGGATTTAAAGTATTCCGGCCTGACTTTTATTGTGTTTAGTGTACTGGGATGGGTATATTTGCTGTTGTGTTATTTGGAAATCTTTCCAATCCATTATAATCCGGTCGTTTTTGCCGGAATATTCATTATGTTTACCTGCTTCTGTTTGATTGGAATCTCTTCTATGGTCAAGTCTAGCAAAGCAAAATCCCTGATCGCAGACGAGGAGGAACGGATGTCTGTAATCAAGGAATGGCTCGGAGAAAACCTGACGGATGAGATCCTCAATGGCTGGAAGGATGATACTGTATCGGACGAAGAGAACGATCTGCTTCTGATGGCGCATATTCGCAAAAGTCTCACAAAGCAGTTTCCGAAAGAGGACACATTATTCTTAGAGATGATGTCGGAGGAATATTATGACAAGCATTGCGAAGAAAGGGAAAACAATTAATTTTTCTTAAACTCCAGAAGTTCAAGCCCCTCGTTATCTTCCAGAACCATGCGGATCATCCAATCGTTCACGAAGAGAAGGAGGGGATTTCCTTTCATATCCTTTACGGCCTTGACATTATTCATTCTCTTAAGCTTTGTCACGTCACAGGAAGGATCTCCGACCCAGCGGATGTATTCATAGGGGAGAGATTCCAGACGTATCTCACAGCCGTATTCATTTTCTAACCGATACCGCAGCACATCAAATTGCAGAACGCCTACGACGCCTACAATGATCTCCGACATTCCGGCGCTGTATTCCTGAAAGATCTGAATGGCACCCTCCTGTGCGATCTGTGTGATTCCTTTGACAAACTGTTTTCGCTTCATGGAATTGAGCTGGACGACGCGGCAGAAATGCTCCGGGGCAAAGGTCGGGATGCCCTCATATTCAAATTTATTGCCTGGCAGCGTAATCGTATCGCCAATGGAAAAGATTCCGGGATCAAAGACACCAATGACATCACCGGCATACGCCTCCGAGATAACCTGGCGGTCCTGTGCCATGATTTGCTGCGGCTGGGAAAGCTTTAATTTCCGCTTGCTCTGGACATGGTATACTTCCTTTTCTGCATCAAATCGGCCGGAACAGATGCGCATAAAAGCAATGCGGTCACGGTGAGCCTTGTTCATATTTGCCTGGATCTTAAAAATAAATCCGGAAAATGGTGCTTCCATCGG
>CAYYGS010000246.1:0-4188 GCA_964471335.1 uncultured Jutongia sp. | reverse complement strand
GAAATCATAGGGAACCAGCCAGGAAAGCTCCTCTCCGTACAGGTTCAAATGCGCAGCATTATCGGTATACTCCAATTGCACCCCAAGCTTTGCGGCGGCACGCTGCAGCCACTGATAATGCTCTGTAAATTTCCCAGTGCGCAGGAATGCATTCGCAACTAATATCCCACGCTTTTTCTTGTCTTTGCTCATATTTTCCCTTTTCTAGTACAACGGATATTGTTAGTTATTTATTATTCGTTGTACTAAGCATGTCGGCAAAATACCGGATCAATCGAAAGGAGTATCCTCTACCGTCGCCATATATTCCTCTGGCAGCGGCTGTGCCGCATCAACGCCTCCTCCTACAAGAGCGTCAAATTCCTCCATTGTCATCAGCACCTGGCGCGGCTTCGTCCCTACCGCCGGGCCTACAACCCCCGCCTTATGCAACTGGTCGATGATCCGTCCTGCCCGGTTAAAACCAATTGAAAAGCGGCGCTGGAGCTGCCCTGCCGCGGCACGCTCCGACTCTATCACAAAACGGCCCGCCTCCTCAAAATACTCATCCTGATCGGGCTTTGCGGCCTCCTGTCCCTCTCCCTCTGTCTCTGAAAGCGGTTCTATGATCTCTGTCACCTTATCATTATATACCGGCGTCTCATTATTCTCCCGCAGGAAATCAACGACATCCGATACCTCCTTGTCGGACACAAAGGCACCCTGCAGACGCACCGGCTCAGAATAACCGGAAGGAAAGAAGAGCATATCGCCCTTGCCCAACAGCTTCTCGGCGCCTCCCTTGTCCAGGATCGTCCGGGAATCGGTAGCAGAAGATACCGAAAAGGCAATTCTCGATGGAATATTAGCCTTGATGACACCGGTAATGACGTTGACGGACGGACGCTGTGTCGCAAGGATCAGATGAATCCCGGCCGCTCTCGCAAGCTGTGCCAGACGGCAGACAGCATCCTCGACATCCTTTGACGCTACCATCATCAGATCAGCAAATTCGTCTACAATAATCACAAGGAACGGCATGTGCGAATAACCGGCCTGCGCCGCATTCTCCACCGTCTCAATCTTTTTATTATATCCCTCAATGTTACGGACTCCCAGCTCCTTAAATTTATTATAACGATCCATCATTTCCCGCACAGCCCAGTTTAAGGATGCCGCCGCCTCCTTCGGATCGGTCACAACAGGACAGAAAAGATGCGGAATCCCATTATAACAGCTAAGCTCTACCACCTTAGGGTCGATCATGATCAGTTTCACCTGATTCGGATCAGATTTATACAATATACTCATAATCAGCGTATTGATGCAGACAGACTTACCAGAGCCCGTCGCACCGGCAATCAGAAGATGCGGCATTTTTGCGATATCCGTCACCACTACCTTGCCGGCAATATCCTTACCCACAGCAAATGTCACAGGCGATTTCGCCTTGTCAAAGGCCTCTCCCTGCAATAGCTCACGAAAATGAACCGCGGCCGCCTCTTCATTTGGCACCTCGATCCCCACCGCAGATTTGCCGGGAATCGGAGCCTCAATTCGTATATTCTGTGCCGCGAGGCTCAACTTCAAATCATCGGCCAGATTCGTAATTTTATTGACACGGACTCCCTGCTCGGGAAGAACCTCATATCTTGTCACGGTAGGGCCGCATGTCACGGCACCCATCCGCACATTGACATGGAAGCTCTGCAGCGTCTCCTGAAGCCGACGCGCCGTCTCCCGTAATCTGTCGTCACTCACCTGTCCCGCCGGTTTGTCCGGCTTTTTCAGGAGATCAATCGGTGGAAACTGATATGGTATGACCTGTTCCGACACCTTACTGTCATTCAATGCATTAAATGTGGCAGACTGGGACACATAATCATCCCCGCCAATCTTTCCATGAGCCGTTGAAGCCTTTGCGGCACTGCGTCCACTATCCACTGCCGCTGACTGACCCTCTGCATGTCCACTCTCCTCTTCCTTTCGCCGCTGGCTGGAGGGGCGTACATCCACAACCTCCTCCTTCGGCGCAAAAGAATCCATCGGCGCTGCCGCCGGCTTGTCTGGCTTATTCGAAGGAACGGCTGACCTGTCTGATTCTGCGGCTGACTTGTCTGATGCAGCCTTGCCGAATTTCTGGTTCATCTCTTCCCGATAAATCGGAATTTGTTCTACAGCTGTCTCTTCTATAGCAGTCTCCACATTTTCCGACATGTTTGGTGTGATTTCCTCCAAGCCTTCCCCGATCTCCTCCATTCCAGACGGTACCACTGTCTCCTCAGAAACCGCCTTTTTCTTCCGTCCCTTTTTCTTTCGTTCCTGTCCGTCTGCTTTCTGCACCTTCCCGTTATCTACACCGTCAGAGGTCCTTTTTGATCCGGTCAGTCCTGCTTCGGGATCATACGCCGTTATGTTTCCTGATATCTCCTCTGCGGATGACTCCATTTGATCCAGCTTCCGTCCTACTGCCTTCAGATCAATGGCCTGAAAGGCCTTTCCCGCTCTTTTACGGGGCACCGGCAGATAGGATGGCTCTACATAATCCTCCTCCTCTACCATTTGATCATAGGCCTCTTCCATCTCTTGATGATAGGCATTGCGCTTGCGCAGCTTCGTCATCATCTCCAGTCCGTGAAAGATATAAAGACACAGCAACAGTACCGCAAATAATACGGCCGCCGCACCGCCCTTCCCAATCAGCATTGACAGGATATCACCCACGAATCGCCCTACAATTCCGCCGCTCATCCTTCCCATTTTGGACACATCTTCCAATGACCGATACAAACACTCAAAATAATTCCTGTGAAGCACATAGTTGCTTGTATAAAATTCCGTCAGAATCTCCCGTTGAAAGACGAGCTCCACAAGCGACGCCAATACAAACAGAAAGATACCGGAGCTGATCAGCTTCCTGGGCACACGGGAATCCCCAACATTGGCCACCGCAAAGGTATACCCTACCACAAAATACAGCGGCAGGATCCATGCAAGCCATCCAAACAGGCCAAAACTAAGGCCTGTCAGTACGATTCCTACCTTTCCACACACTCCAAAGAAACAAAGATAAAAAAACATGCTGATAATCAGCATGACCAATATGGTAATCCCCGTCTCAAATGCCATTTGATCTTTATATGTATTTATCTCCTCTGCCGTTCTCTTATGCGTCTTCCGGGAGGATGTCTTTTTCTTAGAAGAAGCTGTCTTGCCCTTCGTACTTCCTTTTTTCGCTGTCGTTCCCGTTTTCGACGCCCTGGATGATGTAGTTTTCTTTGCCGCCGCCATAATTCTCCCCATTTCTGCCAGCCCAATTATAGGTTGGGCTTATGATTATTCATGATCGTTTTCACTCATGTCAAACATTTACCTATTATACATTTTTTGGACTGAAATTGCAAGAAAGGGCGTGATCGACACCGGCACACGCCCCTTCCTTTACTCCACCCACTTTCTTAGTCGTGGACAGAATCCTTCTCGTATTCCAGAATCTTTCCGCTTTCCGCATCAATCTCAAAATCATATTCCGTATTTCCACTCACAAACTCCAGTTCATAGACAGTACGTCCACGCTCCTTATCTACCTTCTCCTTTGTCCAGCTTCCATCCTTCTCTGATAATTTGGCTTTTTTAAGCGCAATTTCTTTGGCTTTTTCCATCGTCACAGATCCCGCATTTTTGTCCTTGTTTTGATCCGTTGTGGAATTCTCTGTCACTGATGTTCGATCTGCAGTCTTTGTATCTGTGCCATCTGATCGATCTGTTGCAGTCGTTTCATCCGATCCCCCTGCGGAAGGTGTTATATCTGTTTCCTCCGAGGTATCGTCAGAAGGCGTCACATCCACAGCATCCGTTGCCTCGACATCATCCGTTGCCTCTACAGCCGGACTGCTCTCTAATCCCTCATTATTTTCATCCATCTTTCCGGAACATCCTGTAAGCATAGCCATACTTAACACAAGTACAGGTATCATACCAGGAAACAAACTTTTCTTTTTCATTTCATCCCCCATTTCTGCGTACAATTTTGTGTGGAAGCAAGATTTGTGTCAAATGTACGCCATATTCATAAAATCAACTTACACAAATTCCACACCTGCATTTATTTTCTTGCACGCATAGTATATCCTTTTCCATAAAAATTATACAATCAAATCTTAGGATACGCATTGTCATAAACTTTTTACATAAGCAACGGACCTCAAA
>CAYYGS010000245.1:0-4214 GCA_964471335.1 uncultured Jutongia sp. | reverse complement strand
AATTTTCACAATCAATAATTTCAACAATCTTGCCGGGATGTTCCGGACATTTCCTTTCGATAAATTCCAGAAAATCATCCATTAAATCAAACGGCTGCGCATGTTTATAATAACATTGATAATAATACAGACTGACAAATCCTCGTAAATCATTTGCAATATTATCCGGAACCAGCATAACATAAATCGGACCATCAGCACTAATAAATATATATTTCATCCCTTCTATATACCATTTATTCATTTTATACAGACTCCTCCCTGTTCCAAATTGGAATCCACTTTGTATGTTGAAGCCATTTCTCTCCCGTTTTCCTTAATTTTATCACAATCTACACCTGCCCGCAATAAACTCCAACATCTCTTTACACACCACAAAGGCATATAGATACGCTTCTCCTGTCAAAACCAAAAAAGGAGTTGACAAATAGCACTTGCAATGATAAAATCTCAATTGTTGTGTAACAGTATCGTTACATGCCGGTGTGTCGGAATTGGCAGACGAGGTAGACTCAAAATCTATTTCCGGAAACGGAGTGCGGGTTCAAGTCCCGCCACCGGCATTACATTCAAAATAGGAATCCCCCACAGAGTTCAGTGCTTTTTCAGCATCTGATTTTCTAAGGGGGATTCCTATTTTCTTTTATAATTTCCCACTATTCCTTAATCTTCATAACCTTATGCAGGACGAAGGACGTATATTTATATTCTACAGTAAACTGCGGGATATTGCTTAATGATAGTCTGCTTTCGTTACATCCAGTACGATATCTCCAATCTGTAATTTACTGATTTCATCCAGTTCAAAGGTATAGATACTGAAATTATACTTCCATTCATCCTTTACTTCTTCCCAAGTCCATCCTTCTTCCAGATGTTTCTGTAATTCTGTCCATGGCGAGAATTGTATAACTGCGCTATTTGATGTGTCATCCTCATCTCCACAAAAATGGGAAAGCTGCAGGGAATCCTGATGTCCGTCCTGATATACAATTGTTGCAATAGATTCTGTATCTTTTTCTGTGCCGATGATATCACTGATAGCCTTGCAGGTTTTCGTATTGCCTCCTGCGATTAGACCTACACTGCTGAGAAATACACTTCCTTCTGTACTTTTCCATTCATAGTAGTGTGGCTGTGTTACTTCGATATCAGAGAAAGTAAAACTTTCTTCTCCCATTTTGATAACGATTTCGTCGCCAGCTGCCAGGAATTGAGTTCCATAAAAAGAGAGTTGTATTCCATCGAGAGAGTTCTGTTGTTCTGAATAAACCGGCTCGATATCATAGCTGGCAAATTCTTTTAATGTATTCTTTTCTGTATCGCCATAATAGGCCTTTAGAGCAGTTCCAAATGCAAGATCCTTTTCCTTGCTACCGTCTCCCTTTGTCAATGAAAATGCCATGTAGCCGTTTCCCAGAGCATCCAGATAATGTTCATTCATGGTCAGTTTATGCTTCGTGTCCTGATGGGCTGTGCCCTTGTGTTCATTTTTGTTAATGAAACTTTCATCCCGTTTTGTAAAATGGTCTAATATTATCTGTACCGGTTTTACCCCAGCTGCATAGGAGATGCCAATACTACCAGTCAACAGTACCACAATTGCTATGAGTGCACAGGCAACGGATCTACCGGGATAAAAATATGTTCTGTGCTGTTTTTCTTCTGTATCAAAGGCATGTTGGAAAATTTTCCGGTTCAATGCATCCGCCCCTCCTTTTCGAATTTTTAATACTTCTTTCATACTTTCTTCATATTGATATTTCATAACCCATCTCCTCCATTCCTTTTGCGATTTGTTTTCGTGCTAAAAATAATCGGCTTTTCACAGTTCCTTTTGGAATATGCAATACAGATGCGATCTCTTCGATGCTCATTTCCAGGAAATAGTGCATATGGATCACAAGTTTTAATTTGTCCGGGAGTTTTTCGGTAATTTGGTACAAGTGGTGATATAATTCTTTCTTTTCCACTTGCGATGCAAGCTCACCCGGATATGCCAGATATTCTGAGCAGTCTTCTAATGTCATGTCATATGCCCGTTTTCCCTGTTTACTGATTGTTTTCTTCCAAAGTCGGATTGCAATGCCGATGACATAGTTTTTTGCTGACAGCCAATCCTGCTCAGAGCCTGACATTTTGATTTTTTGTCGTACCTCTATTGCCTTTAGAAAGGTATCCTGATATAAATCGTCCGCATATTCCGTTCGTCCTGTTAAATGCAGGCAAAAACCATATATGGAATCTCCATATGTACAGGCCAGCTGCTCTAATTCCTGTATAGTTATGTCAATCACCTCCCTGTAATCAGCCTGATGGTATGAGACAACACATGACGGCATTACCGTCATCGAATCACCTTTCTATTATATACTGCCCTGATACGAAGAAAAGGTTCAGTATCCATTTCCTATAACACAACCACGAGCGTCACACTTCGCGAGCAGTTTCCTATTAAGTAAAAAAGGCCGAAGCAGATTGCCACGGCCTTTTATTTATTCATAGCAACAGAAATAGGGCTATGCCTACAGCTATAACCCTAAATCAATATTTTATGTATTTCTTAGTTTTATAAAATCCTTAACCAATAACCTTCTTTACGGCCTCCAATACACGGTCAGCCTGAAAAGGCTTTACAATGAAATCCTTGGCACCGTTCTGAATAGCCTCAATAACCATTGCCTGCTGTCCCATTGCAGAACACATAATGACATTGGCATTGCCATCTACCTCTTTAATTTTCTTCAATGCCTGAATACCATCCATCTCCGGCATTGTAATATCCAATGTAACTAAGTCCGGCTTCAATTCCGCAAATTTCTGGACAGCTATAACACCATTCTCTGCCTCTCCTACTACGTTATATCCACCTTTCGTCAAAATATCTTTTACCATCATTCTCATGAATGCCGCATCATCAACTATTAAAATATTATTGCCCATGATCATTCTCCCTTATAAAAATATAGTTTGGATATTCCGTAAAATCCTAACATAAAAAGATTATAACCTCTTTCGACAAAAATGTCAACAAAGGGAAATCTTATTCATGCTGTCTTTTTCAGAAATATTTTCGACTGCCCCACAAGTTACTGCGCTTTAAATCAATATACTCACTATACGCCTTTTCCAAAATCTGCTTCTCATTAGTAAATTTTAGCAGGTGATACGCTTCATGGTATTTATAAAATCCAGAGTCTACAAAATACTCCTCGCGCTGTGGCTTACTGTAATAACTGTCGCCCATCATCAAATACCAATGTACATCCTTGGTTACAGTGTCCGATGGCGTGTTAAATGTATATTGACTCTTGCCCACATACTTGATGACACTGGCATCCGCACCTGTTTCTTCTTTCACCTCACGCAGGGCTGTTTCCTTATACTCTTCGCCTTCCTCTACCGTACCCTTGGGAAGAACCCAGCCCTCATACCGGTTCTTATAATTTTTGTACAACAGTAATATCTTACCTCGAAATATCACCACACCGCCACAACTTGTTGCTTCAATCATTGCAATTCCTCCTTGTGGCTACCAATAGCTACAGATAGTATAACCCTTTTTCATAAGCATTGCAATGATTTCCCGTTTATTTTCCCAAATAATCCTCCAACATGCTTTTTGCAATAGGAACAGCGTATTGACTGCCGGTTCCGGCTCCCTCCACTACAACACTGACCGCAATCCTGGGTTTTGCGGCAGGAGCAAAGCCCACAAACCACGCATGAGAAGTTCCCTCCTCATCGATTTCTGCCGTCCCTGTCTTACCCGCCACCGGCCAGGACAGATATTTCAGAGAACTCGCCGTTCCGTCTGTCACCACTGCCTTCATCATCCGTGTCAGACGGTTTGCCATTTTCTTTCCAATGACCTTCTCGCCGTTTTTTGGCTCATACTGCCTGACGATATCTCCCTGATCGTTTTCTATATGATCTACCAGATACGGGATCATCTGCTGCCCATCATTTGCGATCGCTGCACTGATCATCGCATTTTGCAACGGCGTGATGGAAGTTTTTCCCTGTCCTATGGCTGTCTGCGTAATATCTGCCGTTCCATCCCCCTCCTTCAGGACAAATTTACTCTTGTTATATTCGAATTTAACGCCAATGGATCGATTGAACCCAAAGCGACCACACAGAGTCCGAAAAGATTTCAAGTCAAGCTCCATACCAATCCTGGCAAAAGAACCATTACAGGAATGCGCCAGAGA
>CAYYGS010000244.1:0-4223 GCA_964471335.1 uncultured Jutongia sp. | reverse complement strand
GGCGCATGCCGCTCAGACAGGTTCTCCGCGGGCATATGGCATCGAAGCCCTGCAAAGCAAAGACATCCATCAAAGACTAAGCGTCTCCATCAGACCGACACCGCCTTCCCACGCGCTTTCCAAGACGATGAGGGTAAAAAGTACAGGCGGCAGAACAAAAAAGAAGTTCAATGTGTGACGGGTAAGCAGGGATTATCCTACAGCTATTCATAAAAGTACAGGGCAGAGAAATAGACATGTTTATCCTAAAATAATACTCCATTCCTGGATCAGCCGTTCTAAATTCCATGCCGCATTGGCTGGACTCGTTGAGGGAAGAACCGTCACCTCCCTGCCTGTCTGCCCAAGAAGATATCGTCGGTAAAGCTGCTCTGCCTTTTTTCCGTTAACAAAAATCTGTCTGATCTGCGCCGTTTCCAGAATCATTGTCAGATCATTAGGAATTACATTTTTGATGCTGCTATCAGCAGAGCCCGTAATATCACAGGACGCAATCACATCCCACAGAGCAATCCTGTGTTCCCGCAAAAAGCTCTTCTTTTCCTCTATCGTATCCGGCACACTGGCATCAAATACAGCGGCCGTCACGCGCCAGAAACGGTTCTGCGGATGTCCGTAAAAAAACATGCTCTCCCTTGATTTTACAGAAGGAAAACTTCCTAAAATCAAAATTTGGGAATCCTGATCATAAAATGGCGGAATTGGATGGGAAATCATAAACAGCCTCCATTCTCAGCGGGAAACCGGCGTCCATACCTGCATTTCATTTTCTCCCCGGTTTGCCCATGTATAATAAGGAATATAAAAAAGTCTTGTCCTCTCCCTCTCTCTGTCTCTGTACTCATAATAAAGTCCTGCCGTCTTCTCCTCCTGCAGGCGAATACCCTCCAGAAGGATGGCTTTTACAGGCTCCCCTGCAATCTCGCAGTCCTGTACTTCCACACCCTCAGATTTATCACTGTGCCCTGTTACTTCGGCGTCCTCCTCCTTTTGCCCTGTTCCATCTGCCGACACGCCAGCCTGCTCCATCGCCTGTCTGCCCGCGATCTGCAGCATGTGGAGTCCCGCTCCATTGTCTCTCTCCTCCAGACAATAAACGATCGGTCCCCGCATCACAGCGGCCTTTCCGATATCTTCCCTCACCCTGTCATCTGCCGCAATCATTTTTACCCGCATTGGAAAATGAAGGCGAAGTGGAACGCTTTCCTCCCACACCCTCGTGACATATACGTATCCGTCCCTCTCTCTGATCTCTGCATCTCCTGTTCCTTCCATGCGGTATTCCCCACCGCACCAGCCCGGAATCCGGAATGCTATGGTAAATTCCCCCTCACAGCCTGACACAGATATCGTGACATCTCCTTTCCAGGGAAATCCAGAGTCTACCTTGATCTCTGCCGTCTGGCCATTGAATTGCTTTTTAATTACAGCACCCATATATAAATGAATAAAGAGTATATTCTCCCTCTCTGTATATGCATAGCACCCCAGTGAGCTGACCAGCCGTGCCAGATTCGGCGGACAACAGGCACATCCGAACCATTTCTGACGAACCGCCTTCACATGCGCTTTCCTGTCATCCAAAGCACAGGCCAGAGGTACACATTCCAGAGGATTCACATAAAAGAAGCTTTTACCATCCAAAGACATTCCACTCAGAATACCATTATAGAGAGCAAGTTCCATCACATCGGCATATTTTCCCTTCACTCCAAGCTGTAGCATGCGGCGGGCAAAAAAGACAAGCCCAATCGATGCACACGTCTCCGCATACGCTGTATCATTCGGCAGATCATACCCAAAGGAAAATGCCTCCCCAATATGAGTTGCCCCGATTCCTCCCGTGATATACAGCTTCTCCTGTACAATATTATCCCACAGATGCTCACACGCCTCATACAACGAAGCATCCCTGCGTATCCTCGCCAGATCGGCCATACCGGAATAGAGATACACGGCGCGGACGGCATGGCCCACAGCCTCCGTCTGCTCACGCACCGGAAGATGCGCCTGCTGATACATATAACGTAAATCGTCCCCGTCCTGCTCCGGATAGGTCTGTTCGCGATGCTCCAAATCAAAATAATAAGGCCTTTGGCCTCTCTGCTCTATAAAGAACTCTGCAAGCTGCAGATACTCTTTCCTCCCAGTGACCTCATACAGACGGAGAAGCGCCATCTCAGCAATCTCATGACCGGGGTATCCCTTGCACTTTCCATCCTCTTCCCCAAAATGCCCTGCAATAAAATCTGCATATTTCATCGCCGCCTGCAAAAGCCTGTCCTTCCCGGTAGCCTCATAATACGCTGCCGCCGCCTCCACAAGATGGCCAAAGCAGTACAGCTCATGATGATCCCTGAGATTCGTAAAGATTCTGTCCCTGCCATTAATAATATAATAGGTATCCAGATAGCCATCCGCCAACTGCGCCTGACATACAAGTTCAATCGCATGATCCGCCAGTTCTTCAAGCGCTGCATCGGAATGCTGTCTCAGAGAATAGGCCACAGACTCTATCCATTTATACAAATCACTGTCCTGAAAGACAAATCCATAAAACATTTCCTCCGGATGCTTCGGATCATCCGGCAGCACCTGAAACCCACGAAAAGTATATTCCGGTTCTGTAAAATCCTTTCCTTGATTTTTTCTCTCCTGATTCTGCTTTGCCGCCACCTTAAAATTATGCATGCAATAGCTTGGTTCCACATCTTCTAATCTGTCATTGAGCGCATCCCACTGATATGGTATCATCTGCTCCCGTACGAGCTCCATCTTCTGCTTCCAGAAACGATCTGTAATCTTGACATTCTCCAGGGCAAGAGGCCTGCTAAATTCTTTTTGATCCATGTTTGTATCGTCCTTTCTTATTTCTCATTCTTTATTTCGATTTCCAGTTTATGCAGGCAAAATAGCAGCGTCGGAACAATGTAGACGCATGCTGATACCCATGCCGACTGATCTGCAAAGCATATTGCCGAATAACCAAACATCGGCACAAAGACCAGACTGACAAAAATACGTGCTACCATTTCCACAGCACCGGAAAAAATAGTCCTTCCTGAATACCCCAGTCCCTGTGTACACATACGACAGACATTTAGTATGCCAAGAGACCAGAAAAAGAGTCCCATGCAACGCAGATATTTTGCAGACGCATCCAATACAGCCACTGATTCCCTGCTAATAAAAAGCAGGGACAACTTACGCCCCGCAAAGATCAGGATCAGACCGGAGAGGATACCATATGTTACACCAATTCCCACTCCCCTTTTCAAGCCGGAGCGGATACGATCCATTTTCCCTGCCCCCAGATTCTGGCTGCAAAAGGTTGACACCGCTGTGGCCAGCGCATCAAAGGGACACATCAGAAACTGTTTAATCCGCATTCCCGCTGTAAAAGCGGAGATATACACCTGTCCCAGCCCGTTATTCGCGGACTGAAGCACCATGCTGCCGATCGCAGTGATGGAATATTGCAGCCCCATCGGAACGCCCAGCCACAGGAGTCTCTGCATGACCTTGATATCCGGCTGGCACTCTCTCTTCTCCGGATGGAGAATCGGTACTCTGCGCCAGATAAAGAAAAGGCATAAAATTCCGCTGATCGCCTGTGCCGTAATCGTAGCCAGAGCCGCTCCGGCGCATCCCAGTCCCAGACCGATAATGCAGACAAGATCAAGAACAATATTTAACACTGTAGAAATCACCAGAAAGAGAAACGGCGTCCTGCTGTCCCCTACAGATCGCAGGATCGCAGACAAATAATTATACAACAGCGTAAATGGAATCCCCAGAAATATAATCAGAAGATATCGGTATGCATCCGAATAAATCTCCTCCGGTGTAGAAAGAAGATACAGGACACCACGGCACTGCCATGCACAGAATGCCGTAAGAGCCACACCGAAGAAGGCTGTCAAAATAGCACCATTAAATATATACCGGCACATCCTGCCATATTCCTTTGCACCAAATCTCTGTGCTACCGGAATGCCAAAACCACAGCAGATTCCGATACAAAAACCAAGCACCATAAACTGAACACTGGAGGATGCTCCGACCGCCGCGAGCTTCTGATCTCCCAAAAATCTTCCCACAATGGCAGCATCCACCAGATTGTACATCTGCTGAAAAAGATTTCCGGCTAATAATGGAAGTGCAAAGCCTAAAATCATACGAACAGGGCTCCCCTCTGTCATACTCTTTGTCATCTGAATCCT
>CAYYGS010000243.1:0-4225 GCA_964471335.1 uncultured Jutongia sp. | reverse complement strand
GGAGAGGATTTCATGCTTCTTGGAATCTATTTTCAAGATAGGAAGTGGATCTATTATATTATCGCTATGTTCCTGCCATGGATGTATTTTGAACTTGGCAATGTTTTAACACTGCTTCTTTCCCCGGAAGCTTTTGACCTTCATTATCCGAAACAGCTGGGATTGACAGGTGATGAGCAGGCATCCATTTACATACAGCCAATTGCAATGATTATCTCCGGGACAACAGTCTCTTTTGCCGCCTTTGGTGAAGAGGCCGGGTGGAGAGGATATATGATGCCTAAGATGATAAGGCTTTGGGGTGCCAGGAAAGCAGTTATTCTGGGTGGAATACTATGGGGAATATGGCACTGGCCGCTTACCTTTGTCGGACACAATTTTGGTACCGATTATTGGGGATATCCATTGACAGGATTTGCAGGAATGTGCGTTATGTGTGTGTTTATGGGGATAATTCTTACCAGTGTGACATATCAATCCGGTTCCATCTGGCCCGCAACGATTCTTCATGCGGTAAATAATGCATCCCCGTCTATTCTTCAATATTTTATCAACACAGACAAAATAACCGGTTGGCGCGCTGACAGCGTGTTATCCTTTTTCATTTATTCGATGCCAATGATGCTGATTGCCGTTTTTTTTATTACTCTTGTTTTTTCAGACACGAAAGTATAAAATATGTTTGTATGAAAACGTGTACGAGGAGAAAAAACATGAGAAATAGAAGAAAACAAACTTTAGCTATCATAATCACAGCAGCAGTCCTTCTGTCAATGCTGCCGGATACCGAAGCAGCAAAAGCAGCTGCCAGGCCAAAGCTGAGCACACGATCAATCCGACTGACACAAGGAAAGAGTACGACACTTCGTCTGAAAAAATGTGCGTCAAAGATAAAATGGACGATTAACAAGCCGGCAGTCGCGAAGCTGAAACGCACAGGGAAGAACAGCGTCAGGGTAACGGCCAAAAAGGCAGGCAGTGCAAAAATCACGGCAAAGGCAGGTGGCAGGAAATACACTTGTAAAGTGACCGTAAAAGCAAAAAGAGATGGTAACACACCACAAACAGAAGCACCGAACCAGACGACGGCCGTACCGGCAGTGACACCAACATTGGAGGCAAGTCAGACACCAGGAGTGACACCAACCCAGACATCCGAGCCAAGTCGAATGCCGGAAGTGACACAGAACCCAGAAGAGAGCCAGACGCCAAGCGGAAGCCCGGCACCGGGCGAAAGCGGGACGCCAGAAGAAACACAGACGCCGGAAGAAAGCCAGGCACCAGGTACAAGTCCAGCGCCAACAAGCCAGCCGACAGATTCTCCGGAAGCTGCAGGGCTATATGACTCGGATACTCATGAGATGAAGAAAAGCTGGGCAGATCTGCTGGCAGATGGTGACATCATTCTGGAAGATCAGATCATTATAGATATTGATACTTCTTTGTCAGGAATTATCGTGTTAGATGGACAAGACAATATAACCAGTATCGCGAATTTTGCCTTTTATGGATGCAGCAGTCTGACAGAAGTAAAGATTCCCGCTAGCGTGACCAGCATCGGAGCGTGGGCATTTTCCGGCTGCAGCGGCCTGACCGGGATTGATATTCCATCCAGCGTAACCAGTATCGAAGATTCTTCCTTTGAGGACTGCATCAATCTAACAGAGATCAGGGTATCGGAGCAAAATAATATATATGACAGCCGAGATAATTGTAACGCAATTATCCATACGGCAACCAACACATTGATCGCCGGCTGTAAAAACAGCACCATTCCAGATAGTGTAATGAGTATTGGAGATTGGGCGTTTTATGGATGTCATGGTCTGACAGAAATTGATATTCCAGTTGGGGTGACCGGCATCGGAGAATGGGTGTTTGCCGGATGTGACAGCCTGACCAAAATCACGATTCCGGACAGTGTGACCAGTATTGCAGATTCCACCTTTGCCGATTGCACCAGCTTGACGGAAATCACGATTCCGGGCAGCGTAACCAGCATTGCGGATTGTGCCTTTGTCGGTTGTGTCGGTTTGACGGAAATTACGATTCCCGATAGCGTGACAAGTATCGGAAGTTATGCATTTTACAATGTGCCGCATATCACCTACCACGGCTCCGCGGAGGGTTCACCCTGGGGTGCATTGTCCATAAATTAAATATGTTGCAAAAATTCAGAACCCAGAAGGAGAAGAAGATATGTCAAAGAATTCCATATGGATTACCGGTGCGGAGGGAAGGCTTGGCTCTGCATTAGTACAACTTTTGAAAGAGAATGTGAATAATAAGGTGGTAGGTACCGACAAGAAGGATGTGGATGTAACTGATATCGAAGCGGTTGATCAGGCAGCAAACGTCTACCACCCGAATATTGTCATCAACTGCGCAAGCATTTCAGATGTGGCATGCTGTGAGGAAAATATGGTGGAGGCCTTTCGTGTGAATGCTCTGGGAGCAAGGAATCTGGCCGCAGTGACACGAAGACTGAATGCGAAATTAATTCAGCTTTCCACCGACGATGTTTTTGACGGGAAAAGTTCCGGACGAATGACGGAATTTGACATTCCGGATCCACAGACCATCTATGGAAAATCGAAACTTGCAGGGGAAAATTATGTCAAGGAGCTTAATCCCAAACATCTGATAATTCGCAGTTCCTGGGTTTATGGTGCGGCTGGTGAAAAAGTGGAACAGGACTATTTTTCCTATGTGGTGGAGCACGGGAAAAACCAGACATCCTTTGAGGCACCCTTTGATAAGATCAGTACGCCTACCAGTGCAGGGGAGCTGGCCCGTTTTATCGACAGCCTTCTGGATAAAACAGAGTATGGGATTTATCATGCTTCCTGCGAAGGTGTATGCAGCAGATATGAATTTGCCAAAACGATCCTTGCGCTGATGGGATATGATACTTCTTTGGTTAGGGGAACTTTTTCGGAGAATAACGGGAGACAGGTTTCTACACTTTTGGAAAATCTGATGATGAAGATGACGGAGATTTACACTATGCCCCAGTGGATCGATGATTTAAAGGGTTACGTAGAGGAAGTGAAGGGCACACAGCCAGAATAGGAGGATAGAAGATGCAGGAAGGAAAAGAGAAGAAAAAGATGGGGCTTACCACAAAGATTTTTGTGGGCTTAATCGGAGGTTTGATTTTAGGTGTTATTCTAAATTTATGGGTGCCCAATTCTTATTTCAGAGATACTATTTTGATCGACGGATTATTCTACGTAATTGGCAACGGTTTTATCCGTTTGATGAAGATGCTGGTTGTACCTTTGGTGTTCTGTTCCCTGATCTGCGGAAGCTCTGCGATTGGTGATACAAAGGCTCTTGGGAAGGTTGGCGGCAAAACCATTGTATTTTATCTTGTTACTACCGCTTTGGCTGTAACGGTTGCCATTGCCGTTGCTTCTGTTGTAAGACCGGGAATCGGATTGGATATGTCCGCCATTGAGACTGGTGAGGTGGCAACCGCAGAGAAGGTTTCGGCAGCAGATACCATTTTAAATATTATACCGGAGAATCCCATTGGCGCCTTGGCAGACGGAACCATGCTCCAGATTATTTTATTTGCCCTTGTGGTAGGTGTGCTTCTGGCCAAGATGGGAGAGCGGGCAGAGCTGATTGCCAATTTCCTGAATCAGTGTAACGATTTAATGATGGAAATGACAAATCTGGTGATGGGACTGGCTCCGGTCGGCGTATTCTGTATGATCGCCAGAACCTTTTCAAACCTCGGATTTGAGGCATTTATTCCTTTGTTGAAATATATGGGAAGTGTTTTGATCGGCCTGGCAGTTCAGTGTCTCGTTGTATATATGCTTTTGCTGGTATTGTTTACAAAGCTCAGCCCAATGAAATTTTTGAAAAAATTCTTTCCGGTCATGGCCTTTGCATTTTCCACGTCTACCTCCAATGCAACCATCCCCTTGAATATTGATACCCTGGAGGATAATATTGGCGTATCCAGAAAGATCTCTTCCTTTACCATTCCTCTCGGAGCTACGATTAATATGGATGGAACTTCCATCATGCAGGGTGTGGCGGTGGTTTTTGCGGCTCAGGCATATGGAATGCATCTGGGTGCGGGCGGTTATCTGACCGTTATCGCAACAGCAACTCTGGCTTCCATTGGTACGGCGGGAATTCCTTCCGTAGGGCTTGTAACCCTGTCGATGGTCTTTACCTCTGTAGGGCTTCCGGTGGAAGCAATCATGCT
>CAYYGS010000242.1:0-4243 GCA_964471335.1 uncultured Jutongia sp. | reverse complement strand
CAAACGTCTCATCCATATCACGGAAGGCTAAATAATTCGTATCCAATCCGGCCTGCTTACATTTCATTCCATCCCAGCCATAATAAATCCAAACGCTCTCAATATCTGCGTTCAATGCGGCCACGATATCTTCTACATACGTTGAAATCAATTTAACCTTGTTAAAATTACCGCCATCCTTTTCCACAACATATTCTAATGTTTTCTGCTCAATCGGTGAATCCCATGTTGCATAGCTGTGCCCCTCCAGCTTTTTCGGAGAATCAATCCCATTTTTTTTCAGGGAAACCAGCCCAGATGTATTATGCTGCAATACGGCAGCCACAGCAGTCACCGGCAATGGGCTGTCACTGGAAAATGCCGCCGCCAGAGTATCCTGAAAATCAATACCAAACTGGGCTCCACCTGATGCTACTAAATCAGTTGCTCCATTTTCCGGCGGCTGAACGATAGATACCTTTAATCCGGCATCCTCAAAATATCCTTTTTCCTGCGCGACATACAATCCTGTATGGTTCGTATTCGGAGTCCAGTCAAGCACCATCGTAATCTCTGTCAGATTCGCAGAAGGCTTCTGCTCTTGCTCCTCCTTCTGTTCTGCTCCGCACCCGCAAAGCGAAACCATCATACTCAGTGTTACCCCTAACGCAAGTAGTTTTTTTCTCATTTAATCCTCCATTTCTCTGTGTGTCCATGGCATACTCAAATATTGAATCAGAGAAACACATTTCATCAATAATAAACTCAATACAGTAATAAAAAAAATAACCGCAAACATTTTGTCATAAGCATACGATTTCTTGACACGGGTCATATATACACCTAACCCGGAGAATCCACCGAGCCATTCTGAAATCACTGCACCCACAATGGAATAAGACACCGCCAGCCTGACGCCGCCAAAGAAATGACTTAAGCTGCCCGGCACCTTCACATGCCAGAAAATCTGCCAGTTAGAGGCTCCCATTGCCCGCAGCAGACGGATTCCATCCTCATCTGCCTCCTGAAAACCGTTTAACAGTCCCACTGCAACCGGAAAAAAGGAAATCAGTACTACCAGGGTAACCTTCGGCGCAATGCCATACCCCATCCAAAGTACCAAAAGCGGTGCAATAGCTACTGTTGGTATCGTCTGGGTAATTATCAGAACCGGATATAATGCTTTATACAAAATTTCACATTGCTCCATGATGGCCGCCAGCACAAAGCCTCCCACAATGCCGATAAAAAGGCCAATAAATGCCTCCTGCAGGGTTGCCCCTGCATGATTCAGCATCAAAGGAAAATCCTCTTTCCATGCCTGAAACACCTGCACCGGCGACGGCAGCATATAAGATGGCAGTACACCCACAGAGCACAATATCTGCCACACTGCCAGAAGTAATGTCACTGCAATACATGGCGCAAGCCAATTAGTGATGCTTTGATACCTTTTTCTCAATGGTCAATACCTCGCCTTCCGGCTTATACACGATCTTAACATATGTAGATACCTGATTACATCCTGCCTGAATCGCAATTTTCTGACATCCGGCAACAATCTCCATGAGCTGGTCATAATCTCCCTCAATTGTTGTCTCAAAAGGGCCTACATAGGTAGACAGTCCAAAACTTTTGATATACGCGATACACTCATCCACAATGCGAATGACTTCCTCATCCTCTGTCACATTTGGTAATACCTGAATTGCTACACTTGCATTCATTTTCTCTCTCCTTTCCATGAAACCGAAAGTTTCACCTGAAATATTTTTTTCGAAGCATTAAATTAAAAAAGAGACTTCCGGAAACATTCTCCGGAAATCTCCTGATATCCATTCCTGCTTCCTTACGCCGGTATAACCCGGTTCAAGTTCTAAGGGTCAATCTCATTCGATTTCTCAGCCTGTCGGCTCCCCCAGCAATTTTCATTATAATGATTCCCGCCAGATTGTCAAGATAAATTTCAATTCGAATATTTCGTCAAATATTTCTCTTCTAAATATTTATGACGCCGGGTCATACTAATGGTTTCATTTTATGCTGGTTTTATGTTAAACTTGTTAAGTGAATGAAATATCTTGTTCAAATTTGCGCAGTCACATTAATCTTGAGAACGCGAACTACGTAAGATTCATCTGCGCAAGAACCGTGTGCAGAAATGGAGATTTTTATGGCGAAAGAACTTTCAGAAATGACCTTAGAAGAGCTGTGGCAGCTGTTTCCAATATTTTTAACAGAGCACCAGATGATTTGGGAGGAATGGTTCGAAACGGAAAAATGCTTTCTTGAAAAAATCCTGCCGCAAGACCAGATGATACGGATCAGTCACATTGGAAGCACTGCAATTAATACCATATG
Source organism: uncultured Jutongia sp. (assembly GCA_964471335.1). GTDB lineage: Bacteria > Bacillota > Clostridia > Lachnospirales > Lachnospiraceae > Jutongia. The sequence goes on along the minus strand of CAYYGS010000242.1, from coordinate 1,903 downwards.
GGCCAAACCGATTATTGATATTCTGGTTGAAATACCGGTTTATTGCAGTATGGAGACAATACGATTATGCTTAGTGGAAAACGGATACATCTGTATGAGTCAGGATGAAAACAGGCTTTCTTTTAATAAAGGCTATACAAAACATGGTTTTGCCGAAAAGGTATTTCATTTACATTTACGATATGCCGGCGACAATGCTGAACTGTACTTCAGAGATTATCTTTTGGAGCATAAAGACGTTGCTCTCGAATACGAAAAATTAAAGCTGGGACTGTGGAAACAATATGAGCATGACCGTGATGGATATACTAATGCAAAAAGGGAATTTGTCACAAAATACACACAAGAGGCACAAAGGATTCATCAAAACCAGTAAGCCAAACTGCCACTTAGTAATAACTATGAATCCACGTGAAATTCCGGCATATGCTTCCGATAGTGCAACGGCAGATTATTCCTCTGCAGAGACGGATTCTCCCTCGCCGAGATACTAATACTCCGAAAAAATGTCTGAAACAGGCGGACATACGGTTCTTCCTCCTTCTCCATCTTATCCAGCAGCTCGCATTCCTCCCGTTCCAGAACACGGATATACCACTTGCCATCCGGTTGATGGAAAACGGCCTCCCGATGAGTTTTATCATAAATAATAAACCATTCCGGATTTAATCTGTCCGCAAAATGTTCTGCCACCAAGGGAAGCACCCTGTGATTTGGTTCAAAGACAGCCAGCAACACGGCATTTTCCCGTCTGATTTCCTGAAAACGAAGGAATTCCAGAAAGTAATGGGCTTCATTTGCAACGCTTCTGTTGATTTCAAATATGCGCTGTACACAGGGAATCTGCAATGCATTTTCTACAGCAGCCCCCATGGCAAAACCATACACAATATAATGGTAGATCACATCTGCCTTGTCCGATATATTACTGCCAGCCGCACGGAGAATCTGATGGTATACTGTTTCCGAAATTTTATTTCTCACGGATCTAAGTACCTTTTCTACCTTTTCCTCATCTGCTTCCACTTCTATATACTCAGAAAATAAATCCAAATCCTGCGCCTGCCCCTTATACTGTACTTGCAACCGTATATGATCATGCCCATAACCTGATTTTCCGGCATCATATACTGCTGTAAATATACTTTCCTGGGTATCCTCACACAAATAAACTCGCGTTGCCTTCATAAAAATCCCTCTCACAATTTCATAAAACCATGAAGCAAGGTTCCCCCAAACACCAGCGAAACTTCAAATTTTTACTCCATCTGAAAGTCATCAAACAATGACATCTGTCGATATTTTATCCCTGACTCATCAAAGTGCTCCCTGACTTCCTTTTCCTCACTCACAAGCCTTCTCGTAATATAGTCTTCTTCCACTTGCAGGAAATCGTACATCAACCGTCCGTTGCAAGTAATAAAATATAACGCCCTCTTTAAGACCACACCCATTTTCTTTAAATGTGTAAAATCCAGACTTCCCGTCCTGCGTGCCTTTACAATACGACTGGCTGACTTAACGCCAATGCCCGGCACGCGGAGCAGCATATGATAGCTGGCCGTGTTCACCTCCACAGGAAACTGTTCGAGATGCCCCAGCGCCCAGTCACATTTCGGGTCAAGAAAAACATTAAAGTTAGGTCGCGTGTCCGACAACAATTCCCCCGCCTCAAATCCATAATACCGCAACAGGAAATCGGCCTGGTACAGTCTGTGTTCTCGCCGGAGCAGAGTCTTTCCGCTGACAGCCGGCAGACTGGCATCCTGATTCACATTCACAAAGGGGTCTAATTTTATTTTGAAAATCTGTCAATAGCAACTTTAACTGAGTCAGGATTAGTTTTTATTTTATTAATATCACTATACATTGCTTCAATCATTGAATATGCTCTAATAATGTT
>CAYYGS010000241.1:0-4249 GCA_964471335.1 uncultured Jutongia sp. | reverse complement strand
ATTCATCCGGTTCGCATGAGTGGCCAGGTGCTTGGCGCACCTCAGACATATGAGTATTTCCAATTGATACAGGACAGGATTACCGGTTTTATCGCCGGACATTCTGATGTATCTAAGGAGAAGCTGGAACAGATGATGGTACAGCCGGGGATATTAAGCCGTGATTTAGGAACTATATTGGTAGGCTCTCAAGCTGTTGAATGCGGACTCTTTCAAAAGGTAGGAGGTATCCGGGAGGCAATGGACAAGCTGCGTGAAATGATGAAGTGATTTCTGGCTGTTCAAGATGTTTTTGTTGACAAATTTTAGTAAACTAGTAAAATAGTTTGTATTGTATCTATTAAATATTATGGGTTTGTATCAAATTGTCCAAAACTTCTTATTCATAGTACTGAGAATAAGAATGGTATAGGAATGGGGGTTTTTATGAGAAAACATGTTTGGAGACGTGCTGTCAGCCTTTTGGTGGCGACGGCTATGACAATGGCAAATGTATCCGGTCTGTGTCCGGAGACAGGAGAGGCCGAGGCGGCAGAGAATGTTCGTGCCATTATGCCGGGTACGGCAAATGTGGCTTCACCGAAAGCTTCGGAAGATGGGTGGTCCGGCGATTACATTTATTATGGTGATGCGGACGGACAGCCGTTGAAGTGGCGTGTTCTTGATCTGGGTGGAAATGCCGGAAACAGTTCTGTAGCCGATGGTATTTTATTACAGGCAGACACTCCGGTGCATTCCGGAGGACAGGAAAAAAGATTGAGGTACAGCGATGTCAGCGATTGGCTGAACAGTAGTGGGACAGATGGCTTTTTGAGAGGTTTTACGACAGCAGAGCAGCAGGCCGTCCTATCTTCCGTAAAGAAGGCTGTTCAGGATTCGCCGACATCGCTTTTGCGTAAAAAGGATCTGACGGGCGAGAAGGTATTTCTGCCGGATGCCGCCGATCTGGCAAATACGTCTTATGGCTATTCGTATGATGGGACGGTTGACAGTATGGCGTCGGCTGAGTTTTGGTGGCTGCGTTCGGAATATAAGACGGAGGGAAGGAATGTGCAGGGCTGTGTCCTTCCGGGAGGAACGATATACTACAGCTTTGATGACGAGGAGGATTCCATCGTCCCGGCGTTGAATCTCCAAAAAAACAAGATTCTGTTTACATCTGCAGTCAGCATGGATAAAACGGCAGGGCTGTCAGAGGCCGGTATTTTAAGTAACAGGGAGTGGAAGCTTACGCTTCTCGATGAGAGCTTGTCTGTGACGGCGGGAAATCCATCGGTAAGTACATATCAGGCATCCAGACAGCTCCGCCGGGAGGCAGAAGATGAGGAGGATGCTGAGGACGGAGAGGAAGACGACAGTGGTGACGAGGGAGACGACAGTGGTGATGAGGGAGATGACGGCGACACAGGAGACGACAGTGAGAATGATGAGTATGATCCCAGTTCTGGAATCGTCCGCGATGGAAGCAGTGTTACGGTTCCCTATACGGTGACAGACACGGATCGAAAGGCAAATCAGCTTTCGCTCCTGATCTCGGAGGGAGATTACACGACGGGCAATATTCTCTATTATGGAAAGGCGGCTGAAATCTCAGGTTCTGGCAGCGGTTATTTTACATTTACTCTTCCGGATGGTTTTGACCGTGAAGTGCACCGGGCCTATCTGATTCCGGAGCAGGTAAATGGAGGTGCGCAGACAGATTATGCCGGTATGCCGGTATCTTTTGATGTACCACCTCTCCATGTACATGGATGGGGAGCAGATTGGTCATATAATGAGGATGCCCATTGGCATGAGTGTATTGTGCCGGGTTGTAATCTGACAACAGAGGATACAGAGGATAAGAACGGATATGAAGAGCATGACATGGAAGAGGTCGTAGAAGTTGAGGCAACCTGTTTCCACGAGGGAAGCTATCATGAGGAATGTATGGTCTGCCATTACAGGACGGAATCGGAGGAGGAACCAACTCTTGATCATGAGCGCGGAGAGGAAGATCCGGGCGTTGTGTTAAAGGAGGCAACATGTACAGAGGAGGGAGAGTTACAGTTCTACTGCTCGGTATGTGGTACGCTGGCAACAGAAGAGATTGATAAGCTGGATCACGATTTCGGTGACTGGGTGACGGTGAAGGAAGCGACTTTCCATAAGCCGGGTCTGGAAAAGCGTGTGTGTATCCGGTGTGGTGAGGAAGAGGAGGAAGAGATCTCGGCCGGCATAGAATCTCACGAACATGAGTATGCAGAATCCATCACAAAGGAGCCTTCCTGTGAAGAGGATGGTGTTACGACATTTACCTGTATAGAAGTGCAGTGCGGTGACATATATAAGGAGAAGATTCAGGCACTTGGCCATATATATGGTGAGTGGATACAGACGGTCGAGCCGACGGAGATGACAGAGGGACAGAGACAGCGCACCTGCAGCCGCTGTGGCAAGGTGCAGACACAGGCAGTGCCTGTCTTGGAGCATACGCATGATTATGATGCGGGTGGATGGCATATTACGGAGACGGAGCACTGGCTGGAATGTTCCTGTGGCGACCAAAAGGAGTATGATACTCATAACTGGGATAAGGGTGATATTACGGAAAAGCCCACAAGGACAGCAGAGGGTGCCGTGACATATCACTGCAGACAATGTGGCTATGCTGTCAACGGAGTGATTCCTGTGAAGGGAAGTGTGGTAGAGTCAGGGAACTACAGATACCGTTTTACCGGGATCGAGAATGGCGTGCTTTGCAGTAAGCTTTTGGGCTTTGCGAAAGGGAAGGAGAGTAAGGATGTCAGGATTCCGGCTGTTGTAACGGTGAACGGAGCGAGATTGAGCATCAAATCTGTGGAAGCCAGAGCCTTTGTGCGTAATAAAAATATCAGAAAAATTGTTCTCCCGGATTCTGTGGAGCAGGTTGGCACACTTGCCTTTTTCCGTGCTGTCAATGTGACAGAGGTGACGCTTGGGAAAAATGTAAAAAGAGTTGACAGGCATGCATTTTGTCATTTAAAATCATTAAAGAAGTTTACGCTGAAAAGCAGTAAACTTCAGGTGGAAAAAATGGATTTCTTTCACGGGACCAGAGATTTTACATTCCGTGTACCGAAGAAGCAGAAGGAGAAATATATGCAATTCTTTCCGGGAGGAAAGTGCAGGGTGGTTGGGATAAAATAGCGCGGATAAATTTTGTTTGAAAGGTTGAAAGAGGATATGATGTCGTTGACACAGGTCATGCAGAGCGTGACTCAGATACAGGAAAATATGAGCCGTGTGATCATCGGGAAAAAGCATGTGATACAGCTGCTTTTGGCAGGGCTTTTGTCCGGCGGTAACATCCTTTTGGAGGATACGCCCGGCACAGGAAAGACGATGCTTGCTAAGGCACTGGCGAAATCAATTGATGCGGATTTTGGGAGGATTCAGTTTACGCCAGATCTACTGCCGTCAGATATTACGGGACTGAATGTATATCATCAGAAGGAGCAGGAGTTTGTATTTGTACCGGGTCCGGTTTTTACAAATGTCCTGCTGGCCGATGAGATCAACCGCGCGACGCCGCGTACTCAGTCGAGCCTTCTGGAATGTATGGAAGAAAAGCAGGTGACAGTGGACGGGGAGACGCGCCGTTTACAGGCTCCGTTCTTTCTGATTGCCACGCAGAATCCGGTGGAGACAGCGGGGACTTATCCTCTGCCGGAAGCACAGCTTGATCGTTTTTGTATGCAGCTGACGATGGGATTTCCAAATGTGGACGAAGAGATGGAGATTATGGAGCGTTTTCTGGAGGAGAGTCCATTGGAGCAGCTCACGCCTGTCTGTACGGCTGAGGAGCTGACAGCGATGCAGAAGGCATGCAGAAAGGTATATGTACACGAGTGTGTGAGGAGATATATTGCCCAGATTATAGAGATGACGAGGCATCATGAGGGGCTGGCGCTGGGGGCCAATCCCAGAGCTACGCTGGCGTATCTGCGGTGCTGTCAGGCATATGCGCTTGTACGCGGCAGAGAGTTTGTGACACCGGATGATGTGAAGGAATTATGTGTCCCGGTTTTGGCACACCGTTTGATTGCATATCAGTCCGGGCAGAGGGCAGATATTCTGCAGAATATCATGGAGAGAGTTCCTGTTCCGACTGAAGCATGGACAAGATAGACAGCGGCATTCTTCCCTCTGTCTGTGCTTTCTCTGTTTTGGGAAGGACATTCAGAATTGGGAGAGAAGGGGTATAGAGATGGCGATTCTGATAGCGGTA
>CAYYGS010000240.1:0-4261 GCA_964471335.1 uncultured Jutongia sp. | reverse complement strand
GCGCTGATGACTATATGACAAAACCGTTCAGCCCCAGCGAACTGGTTGCCCGTGTCAAGGCCCATATGGCGCGCTACGAACGGCTGACGAGCAACGGAGTGTCAGACCATTCCATCATCGAAATACGCGGACTTAAAATTGACAGAACAGCCCGCCGCGTTTACGTAAACGGCGCCGAAAAGGCTTTTACCACAAAAGAATTTGATCTGCTGGCTTTTCTGGCGCAAAATCCAAATCATGTCTATACGAAGGAAGAGCTCTTTCAGGAAATCTGGGAGATGGAATCCGTCGGCGATATCGCCACCGTTACCGTACACATCAAGAAAATCCGCGAAAAAATCGAGGATTCCTCCTCGAAACCACAGTATATCGAAACAATTTGGGGCGTAGGATACCGATTTAAAGTTTAAATGTGAATCCATTTCATAATTTGTTTACACTTTTTTCATATATCCATCACTATAAGTTCATAATTCGTGCTTATAATGAGATTGTCAAATGAGTGGTTGCTTATTTGGCAAGTGCTTAAAATTTTTTTTCATACCTTCTCCTTTAAAGAGCCGCTTCAGCGGCTCTTTTATTATGAAATCAAACGCGCTCTCATGGAAATTGATGACAAATGGAACGGATCAGTATCACTCCAAACGGTCCCAGAAAGATTCCATATACTCCAAACAGGCAGACACCGACATAAATTGCCGCCGTCATATAAAACGGCAGCAGCCCCATATGGTTTCCCATCATATGTGACTCCAGAAATTCCCTTGCCAAAACACATAAAAGCAGTACGGTAAACAACACAGCGGCCCCATAATAATCTCCGGCAAAGATACGGTACAATCCCCACGGCCCCAATATCATTCCACTGCCCAGAATCGGAAAGGTATCAAAGACAGCAATCCCCAGTCCTATAAGAATCCCATAGGGATTTTTGATCAGCATCAATCCCGCCGAACAGAGAAACCAGATCACACAGAGTATGATCCCCTGCGATTTCAGATAGGCAAGGCCGGACTCCTTGAGTGTGACTGCAACCTGGTGAAAGATATAGTAATACCTGTGGTTTCGATAGGACTCATGAATCGTCTGCATATCGCGGCAGAGGGCAACCATGCTCACCGCTATAACCAAAAGAACCATCAGAAACTGCAATACACCTGAGAAGCAGGAGGCAATCATACTGCCCGCCCTGTCAGAAAAAATCTGGTAGCAGTCTTTCTGGATGCGGTCAACCTGCATTGTCAGATATCTCGCCGATGTCCCCTCTGTCATGCAAAAAAGAGAATCCATACATCGGCAGAACTTTCCCGTCTGGTTGGCATACATCTGCGTCATCAGCTGACGGTATACGGGAAAATTCATCAAAAAAAGGCGTATCTGCTTCCACAATTGCCAAAACACCAGAAATGCTCCTCCCAGAACTGTGCTGAAAAAAACGACAAGACTGCTGCCATAGGCAAGCCAGCCGGGGAAGTGAAACTTCCTTTTCAGGAAGCTTACCACCGGCAATAGCATGCGCATAAACAGATACGCCAAAATAAACGGTAAAAAATATTTTAATAAATACCGGAAAATCACATATACTGCGACAGATACTCCCGATACAATGAAAAAACGGTACAGGATGGGATGTTGTTTCTGAAAAGGGGCAGACAATGGTCGCATAGGATTCTCCTTTCGATAAAAATGCCCCCTTAGTATACCCCAAAAACATACAAATCATGTAAAAGTCTACGCATTTTCGACACGACGCATCTCATCTACGATGCTGTCCTGTCCGGCACTGTAAAATACTACCACAGGCACGATAATACCAATCAGCAGGAATGTCGAAATAATCACCGCAAATGGCGCCAAGGTAAACCGATACGTAAAGAACCACAGCATGCTTCCCAATGATTCCTGCAGAGCAACGCCCAAGACAAGACAATGCGCCAGCGAACCCGCCACAGAAATCACAGCATACCAGACACCCTCCAAAACAAGCATTTTCCGAAGCTGCGCCAATGTCATTCCTACAGAACGAAGCATTGCAAATTCCCGCCTTCTGGTAAGTATTGATGTGACCATGACATAAAGGAAATTCAACAGGCCAATCAACCCCACCACAATACAGAGTGAACCGCCAATGATCAAAAACATGTTGCGAAATTTGTCAAATTCCGATGTATAGGATGCACGTGATTCATAGTTGAGAGAGGAATTCACCTGATCGGTATATTTTGCCAGATAATCCTCGAGGGAATCCTCCTTTCCCTCCTCCATATCAATGATATAACTCATCACAGAATCCTTCTTCACATCCTTTTTAAAACAATCACTATTAAGGATAAACGCTATGTCTCCATAATGACGGTAGCTGATGGGCATTGGTACCACTACAGATGCCGCCACCGTATATTCCCTGCTCCACTTCTTATCCAGTTTCGTACCATATTTATCCCAGATACTCTCATCACGGACATCGATTACCTCCTCCGATACATCCTCGCCCGTCTTAATATTATAATATTTCCAGCTCTCATAAGACAGCTTCACGGTATCTCCCGGATGGTACAGATTACCATCCTCCATCACATTTCCATAATCATCTGTCTCATACACGGCAAGAATATAACGCTCCCCCGGCTTGGACATCAGACTGATATCACCCTCCAGTACCCGAAGCTTACTAAGCGGCAGTTCCTCCATGCCGTAGAGCTGTATAAAGTCCAGTATCTGTCCGTCCTCGGTGAAGTTTTTCATTTGCTGCTCCAGCTCCTCCTGCTCCATACCTTCATAATGCTTCCTGTAAAATTCCTCATTCACAGCGGTACGGATATTCTCCGCCGTTCCATAAATCCGTCCCCCGGCCTTTATACCATCCTGGGACGAAATTTCCCTGATATCCTCCTCTGATACGGCCTGCTCGGTGGGCATTCCCCAGTTATATTGAAAATAATTACTATCCGCTACCAGATAATCAGAGGTAACAAACTGGCCCACAAATTTATTCATATCGAGCCCATTTGTAAAGGTGATCAGCAAGTGGAAAATAACGATCGTCATAGCAAAGGAAACAATGACCAGCACCGTCTTTTTCCGATTTCTTCCCAAATTAGAAAATGCCATATGGAGAATCGCATCTGTTTTTTTCGACCTCGCTCTCTTCCTGCGAACCGAATCGACTTCCACATATTTTACTGCCTCCACCGGAGAGACCTTGCCAGCAATCCTGCCGGGACGATGTACGGAAATCAGTACCGTAAACAGTGAAAACAATGCCGCCGCCACAAAAATCCAGGGATGAAAGGACGCCTGCATATCCCCGGAAAACAGACCGCTTGCAATATATGGAAGCAACAGACAGCCGCAGGCATAGCCGATCACAAGCCCGACCGGTATCGCCACCACACACAGCCGCAGCGCCTGTCTGTATATCATGGCGCGAAGCTGCTTTTTCGTCGTTCCAATCGTCTTCAGCAAGCCATAAAATTGAATGTCCTGTACGACGGAGATCTGAAAAATATTATAGATAATCAGATAACCGGTCACGATGAATAAAATCAGAAGTGCCAGTTCAGATACCAGCGACTCTATATCCACTTTTGCATCCATCTGCGCCTGAATATACGCCCAGTTAATGCCCAGATTAATATAATTCTCCCCCGTATTATCCTCACTCTGAAAGCCGTGGTTTTCCAGCACTTTATTTAAATTCTCATCAATATGACGGGCATTTTTAAAGTAGACGCTGTAATCCCACACACCGTATCCACCTTCCCTCTGTGCATCATCCATCCCCGATGCAATCTCCTCCGCATAAGATCTGGGTACAATCACCATCGCACAGTTTGAAGCAGCATCATACTCCCACCAGCCGCACAGGGTAAATTCCTCCTCCACCCTCTTTTCCTCACGGGCAAAGTTATCTGTGTAGTAAGCAATCGAAATCTTCTCACCGATTTTCGGCTCTACGCCAAGCAGCTCCAGCACCTTCGTATCACATGCCATTTCCATTGTGCCCTCCTGCGGCAGACGGCCGTGCTCCGGCGCACAAAAATATCCTTTGGCACAGTTCTCATCCATATAACTGATTTCCGTGTGCTGTTTCTGGAATTTACCATCCATAAGCATTCCCAACATAAGACGGCGGCCGTCCTTTACAATCAGAGGATCATCCGACAAGGTTTCCATCGTCTCCAAAGGCAGATCCTTGAAGGTACCATGGAAATCGCCTCCTGACTGCCGGAAGAGCTGCTGCTCTGTTGACGTCTTGATC
>CAYYGS010000239.1:0-4282 GCA_964471335.1 uncultured Jutongia sp. | reverse complement strand
CGGCTTTGCATCATCCGATAAAAGCGTAAATTCCTTTACACGGATTTCATCATTCATCTGTGCATTCATCTGCTCTACCATGTATTCCGGCTCCGGGCACTCGTCCAGCTCCATATCAAGATATTCTGCATCACTTGTCAGGCCGATCCCAAGCGGTGAGGTAAAAGACAAAATCTGATGTGGCGAATAGCCCTGACTATAGCTGACAGGAATTCCAGCCCGCCGAAATGCCTTTTGAAAATAGCGCATCACATGAAGATGCCCGATAAAACGCATGGAACCTGTTTTTGAAAATTTAATTCTCGCCTTCATAAACGTCCTTTCGATCCTCCACACAAACACCGCATCCAAAACGTCCCGCCCCACATCCGGAACAAGCCTGTCTGCAATTTGGCGTCACTCTCTCTTCCTTCGCATTGCTATATTCACGCAGCAAAAATTCCTTCGTCACACCGATATCGATAGAGTCCCACGTGAACCGCTCGTCCTCTCCACGCTCCCTGTCATTATAAAATTCCATCGTCAATCCATGATCCGCAAATGCCTTCTGCCAGCGGTCATAGTGAAAATATTCCGTCCACGAATCATAGATACATCCCGCTTGATATGCCTGCAGGATCACATCACAAAGCCTGCGGTCGCCTCGTGCAAAGACGCCTTCCAGCTCTGAGACATCGGCATCATGACAATTATAGCGGATACTTTTTGCATTAAGCTGGCTCTTGACCTTGTCCAACAAGAAATTTCTCTTTTCCGTTGCCTCTGTCCTGCTGTTCATTCTGGCCCATTGAAATGGGGTAAAAGGCTTAGGCACAAAGATTGATGTGCTCGTGACGATATTGACCTTTCCGTTCCGCTCTTCCTTCGGAATCGTATAATACTCCCTGGCAATCTTATCCGACAACACAGCAATCTGTTCAATATCATCATATGTTTCTTCAGGAAGGCCCAGCATGAAATAAAGTTTGACACGGTTCCAGCCGCCGCGGAATGCATCCATCGCCCCGTTTAATATCATCTCCTCCGTCAGTCCCTTATTAATAACATTGCGCATCCTCTGAGACCCGGCCTCCGGAGCAAAGGTCAGGCTGCTCTTCCTCACATCCTGCACCTTTGACATCACGTCCAGTGAGAACGCATCAATCCGAAGTGAGGGAAGCGCAATATTTACCTTTGATTTTCCACACTCATCGATAAGCCAGTATACAAGCTCCTTTAATTCCTGATAATCACTGGAGCTTAAGGAACTCAGAGTAATCTCCTCCTGACCTGTCGACCGCAGCATTTCTATCGCATATTTCTTCAGAAATTCCAGGCTTCTCGGCCGAATCGGTCGATACAGCATTCCTGCCTGACAGAAACGGCAGCCCCGGATACAGCCTCTCTGAATCTCCAGCACCACCCGGTCCTGCGTCACCTTAATATACGGCACAAGCGGTTTCATGGGATAATAGGTGTCCGAGAGATCTGTCTCGACCTGCTTCACAATTTTTTCCGGTGCTTCCTTGATCAGAGGCTCAAAGCTCTCCAGTGTCCCATCCTGCCGATAGGAAGCCTCATAAAACTGTGGGACATACATGCCCGGTACACCGGCCGCCTGACGTAGAAAGCTTGTCCTGTCCTCTCCACTCTTTTTCCACTCCTTATAGATATCTAAAAGCTGACGATATCTCGTCTCACCCTCTCCGATATAGAAAATATCAAAAAAATCTGCAATTGGCTCCGGATTGTAAGCACAGGGGCCTCCGCCGATCACGAAGGGCTCCTCTCTTGTCCTGTCGCATGACCGCAGAGAGATTCCTGACAAATCTAATATCTGGAGAATATTCGTATAACACATCTCATACTGCAGCGTGATTCCAAGAAAATCAAAATCCCTGACAGGCTCCTGTGACTCCAATGCAAAGAGCGGGATCTTTCTCTCCCGCATAATCTGATCCAAATCTACCCAGGGAGAATAAACTCTCTCACAGTAGACATCCTCCCAGCGGTTCAGCATATCATACAGGATCTGTATCCCCAAATGTGACATACCGATCTCATAGACGTCAGGAAAACACATGCAAAAACGAATCTCGGCCTTCCGTGGATCTTTTTTCACCATATTAATCTCATTGCCAATATATCTGGCAGGCTTTTCCACCGACAATAATACATCATCCGATAATGCCAATTTCCTCATGACGATAAGCCCTCTCTTGTTATTTCTTCTCTGTCAGATTCCGGTAAATATCCTGCACTCTCTTCTCCAGCACATTCCACGTTGTCTCATCCTCCAATTGCTCCTGCACATACTCCTGATCAAAACCACGATAAGAAAAATCCTGCGAAAAAGCAGCTATCAATAAAAAAACAATTGCAGTCGCCATCATAAAACGAAGCAAAGCAAAACAACGGCGGATCCGCCACTTCTCATAAAAAGAAGCTTCCTCCTCCGTCCAATTTCCAGACATGCCGCCGTTGACGGCAAAAATATTGGAAGAATGCTGCTTTTCATCAAGTCCGCTTCGGCGGACGTTTCTTCCCGTGTGATTAGGTTTTCCATTCACACTGTTTTCAGAAAATCTGGCCTTTGCCTCCATCACACGCTGCTGACGGCTTCCGACAGTCTGTCTCTCTTCCATATACTCCTCCATACAAGCTATTTTCAACAATATATGAAAAAGAAAAAGAAATATGCCAGCTCTGCTGGCTTAGAAATACTTCTCACACTTCCCAACCTGTTGCCGGATATTCGTTACAACGGTCACGCACCAGAAGCCCATGAACCGCATCAAGTACCTCCATCTTCCCAAACAACACCTGATTGATCTGTTCCACAATCGGCATACTCACCTGATATTTCTCGGCCAGCGCCAATGCCGCCTTCGCGGAATAAATACCCTCTACAACCTGTTTTACCTCTTTCATAGCGGCTTCCGTGGAGTACCCCTTACCAATCAAATACCCAGCCTCATGATTCCGGCTATGCCTGCTGGTACAGGTAACAATCAGATCTCCAATCCCGGAAAGTCCCATGAATGTCTCCATACTTCCACCCATTGCAACGCCGAGACGGCTGATTTCCGTAATCCCCCGCGTCATCAGTGCTGCACGTGTATTGTCACCAAATCCCAACCCGTCAATGATTCCGGCCGCCAGGGCAATAACATTTTTAATGGAACCGCCCAGCTCGATTCCGATAATATCCGAACTGACATAGACACGGAACCGGTCATTCATAAAGATCTCCTGAATCGCCAGTGCCGTTTCATTGGTCTCCGCTCCTACTACAACTGTAGTAGGAACTCCTACCGCTACTTCTTCTGCATGGCTTGGCCCTGACAGGACTGCCACATCTGCCTGACCAACCTCCTCCAATATCACATCGCGCAGGGTCTTCAGACTGTCATTTTCAATTCCTTTTGCTACATTGACGATACGCTGTCCCTCACAAATGTATTCCTTTACCGCCGCCGCCGTGCTGCGGACGTAGGGTGACGCCACAGAGAAAACGATCAGGTCAAAGCCGGTACAGGCCTCTTTCAGATCCTTCGTCAATACAATAGAATCCGGAAGCTTCACACCGGGCAGGCGTTCCTTATGTTCCCGGTTTTCCGACAGCATATCAATCTCCGCTTCAATTGCCGACCAGAGCATAACGTCATGACCGGACTTTGCCAGCATAATAGCCAAAGCCGTTCCCCAGCTGCCGGCTCCCAGAAAGCTCACCTTACTCATCTTTTTCCTCCTCTTTCTTCTGACCGCCCCATAATTTATTTTCATTTCCGTGGATGAGACGGACAATATTTGCTCTGTGTTGAAAATAGGCAAACGCCGTAAATAAAAGGCTCAATACCATCATATGAATAAACTGTGGATGTTCACGATATAGAACCAGTGTATTTACCGGAATATACCATGCCACAAATAAAGAGCCTACCGATACATACCGCGTCAGCGCTACCGCAGCAATGAAAATTGCAAGTCCGATCGGAATCATAATCGGATGGCAGGCAGACATCACAACTGCCGCCGTTACAGCAATTCCCTTTCCACCCTTAAATCCCATATAAAACGGATAATTATGCCCCAGCACAACACCAAGGCCGCAGTAAAGACACCACAGATACCAGCCGTCCGGTGCAAAGACCAGGCAGCCGTCCGGTGCAAAGGCCAGGCGAATCACAAGAATTGGAAGAAACGCCTTCGCCAGGTCTCCCACAAAAGTAATCAGTGCAGGCAGTTTTCCCAGATTACGCAAAACATTCGTCGTACCAGCATTTCCACTTCCCATCGTACG
>CAYYGS010000238.1:0-4284 GCA_964471335.1 uncultured Jutongia sp. | reverse complement strand
AAGTAATAACTCACTTCATAACAGTCTCTCGCTGTTTGGGATATCGTCAGGCGGGTTTCTCCAAAAAATGTATATTGCTTCTGAAACCAGGTTCTTTGTTCCAATTCCTGCGAAGATATGCCATCCTCTTCATCTCCATCAAACCATCCACCACCATATTCATAATCATAATTCAGCGACAACCCCTTTGGCTTATAGTAGAATGAGTAATAACTCATCTGAGATTCCTCCGGAAACGTAACGACCACATTATAGAAATTATAAAGTCCCTCATCCATCTCCGATATATCACATTCATAGTAATATAAATGTAATTTCAGTTCCTTATCCAGACAATGATTATCTTCTAAATTGGTGAAAATCGTCATAAGACCATGGAAATCCTTGTCGATTTCCGTTGCATATTCCCAATAGATAAAATCCTGCAATTCCCGTACAAATTGTTCCGCATCCGGCAGTGCCAGGGCATATTTTTTATTTTCCGCCACATAGGATACAGATTTTTGCGTCGGTTCCATCGCAGCGGAGATTTTCTTATCTACATTTTGATTATTTGTCTCATTTTTGGTATTTTTGTTATTTTTTGTATGTACAAAACAAGCCAAAAGTCCAAGAAAAATCAAAAGCATTAAAAAGATTATATATTTTTTTCTCATATATCTTCACACAACCCAATCATCCTTTTGTTGATTAGATTCTTCCTTTCTCTGATACGATCGGAATCACCTCAAAATCACCCTAAACTTTCAGGGTTGTTTTTTAACGGATAATCCCTGCTTATCCTACCACCATTTACGCTTCGAAATGAGACAGAGATATTGATGCACTTATCTTGTCAACAACCGGCGGCAGAGCTCCATTTCCTCTGGCGTATTCCTGCTGTTGAGAAAGCGAACCGTCCCCTCGCGCCCCGCCTGACGCAGCATTCCCGCCTCTGTCACGCGTCGGCAAAGTTCTCTTGCCGTGCCGGGGCCTCCATCATAAATCGTGACATGCTCCCCCAGCACCTCCTGAATCAGTTTTCTCGCAAAAGGATAATGCGTGCAGCCCAGTACGACACCATCGATAGGCTCCTGTCCTACACTCCAGAAAAGTTCTGTAAGATATCGGCGCAGCCCATCTCCCTCCAGATCACCGCGCTCTATAAATTCCATCAATCCGGGACACGGCAGAGGCACGACGCGAATCTGATCCTCATATGCCGCCATCAGCTTTTGAAACTTTTCCTGACGCAGCGTCATAGGGGTAGCCATTACCACAATCCTGCCTCCCGGCTTCTCCTCTGCCGCCGGTTTGATGGCAGGTTCAATTCCCACCAATGGCACGGATGGGTATTTCTCCCGCAGTATTGCCACCGCGGCACTCGTCGCCGTATTGCAGGCCACGGCAATTGCCTTTGCTCCCTGCTCCATCAGAAATTCTACATGACGGATCGTCAATTCCCGCACCTCCGACAGTTCCTTTGTACCATAGGGTGCATGAAGTGAATCTCCAAAATATAGAAAATCCTCCTGCGGCATGATCTTGACCAATTCACGCAAAACACTGATCCCCCCCACACCGGAATCAAAGACCCCAATGGGATACTCTCTGAAGTCTGCCCCCTGTTTCCCTTTCTCCGTCTGCATCAATCAGCCCTCTCTTCCTGAATATGTTCCATTCCCTGATCAATAATCGTACGGACATGGCCGTCTGCAAGAGAATAAAAGACAGATTTTCCCTCCCGGCGGCTGCGCACCAGCTTGTTCTGTTTCAATATTTTCAGCTGATGTGACACGGCAGACTGCGTCATATGAAGCGCTTCCGCCAAATCACAAACACACACCTCCGACTCAAAAAGCACAAATAAGATACGAATCCTCGTAGAGTCACCAAACACCTTGAATAACTCTGCCAGATCATATAACTTCTCCTCCTCGGGAAGCTTCTCTGCCACCAAATTTAATAAGTCTTGATGGATCTCAATCACATCACACTGTTCACATTCCTGTTCCATACTCATCCTCATTTCTGCCGCAGTCCCGCAAACTGAAAGGCATCCAAAATATACTATGCTGCTGACATCCTGTTTGTTATTTCCAAAACTCACCATACATTATAATACTAAGGCGGTTAAATGTCGATATTTAACCGCCTTAGTATTAGACCCCCGGCATCCTAACATCTTTTTACCGAAAGCGCACGCACCGCATTTAGCACAGCAATCACCATAACGCCCACATCGGCAAAAATCGCCATCCACATATTTGCAATCCCCAGCGCTCCCAATACAAGACAAGCCAGTTTAATACCGATGGCAAAATAAATATTTTCGTAAACAATGCGCATGCATTTACGGGCGATGCGGATTGCCATAGCAATCTTTACCGGATCGTCATCCATCAGCACGACATCTGCCGCCTCGATCGCAGCATCTGAACCAAGCGCACCCATAGCGATACCAATATCCGCCCGTGACAACACCGGGGCATCATTGATACCATCCCCAACAAAAGCGAGACGCTCCTTTGATGTCTTCTGTCCCAGCAGTTCCTCTACTTTCGACACCTTATCAGCCGGAAGGAGTTCACTATAGACCTCGTCAATACCCAGCTCCTCTGCCACCTGTCTGGCCACGTTCTGCCGGTCTCCAGTCAGCATAACGATCTTTTTTACACCGGCCCTCTTAAGGGCTGACACAGCCTCTTTTGCATGCGGCTTAATTTCATCTGCAATTAAAATGTGTCCCTCGTATACTCCGTCAACGGCCACATGGACAATCGTTCCTACCTTACTACAAGGCTTATATGCAATCTGCAGACTCTCCATCAACTTGTCATTGCCCACCGCTACAAAAATACCATCCACCTTTGCCGTAACACCATTCCCACTGATTTCCTTCACATCTGTGACACGGCTCTTATCCGGCGTCTCCTTACAGGCTTTTTGCAGACTTCTACTAATGGGATGCGTAGAAAAACTCTCCGCCAGTGCCGCATACTCCAGTACTTTTGCATCCTCCATTGCATTATGATGAACGCCACTCACCTCAAAGACTCCCTGCGTCATGGTTCCCGTCTTATCAAAGACAACGTATTTAGTATCTGCCATCGTCTCAAGATAATTGGAACCCTTAACCAAAATACCTGCATGGCTGGAGCCGCCGATTCCCGCAAAAAAGCTAAGCGGAATGCTGATTACAAGTGCACAGGGACAGCTGATCACCAAAAATGTCAGCGCCCGGAACACCCAGTCGCCCCACTCCGGCGTCAGCTGTAACAAAAGCATGCGCACCACAGGCGGCAATACCGCCAATGCCAGGGCACCATAACAAACAGCGGGTGTATAATATCTTGCAAATTTTGAGATAAAATTTTCCGAGCGTGATTTCTTCGAACTGGCATTTTCTACCAGATCTAATATCTTGGAAACAGTAGATTCACCAAATTCCTGTGTCGTCTTAATTTTCAAGACACCTGTCATATTAATGCAGCCACTGATGACCTCGTCTCCCACCTGTACCTCTCTCGGCAGGCTCTCTCCTGTCAGGGCACTCGTATTCAACGATGCACACCCCTCACAGACAACACCATCAATCGGTACCTTCTCCCCCGGCTGGACGACGATTACTGTTCCAATCTCCACCTCATCGGGATCAACCTGTTCCACCTCTCCATTTTCGCCAATCACATTCGCATAGTCGGGGCGGATATCCATCAAATCACTAATATTTCGCCGGCTCTTTCCCACAGCATAACTCTGGAACAGCTCTCCGATCTGATAAAACAGCATCACCGCCACGCCTTCCGTATACTCTCCCAGACAGATAGCCCCCAGCGTAGCCACTGCCATCAAAAAATTCTCATCAAACACCTGCCTGTTATAAATCCCCTTGCCTGCCTTGCGCAAAATGTCATATCCGATCAGCAGATATGGTATCAGATAATAAATCCCATACCTCTTTTCATGCGGCAGTAAAAAATGTAAAACAACAAGCAGGACCATCGTCACAAGAATGCGAACCATCATCTTTTTCTGCTTCTTATTCATAGTAATCCTCCATGCCATATTATCGCTTATATGAAGATCTCGCAGTCATCCTCAACCTTTTTACAGTTTTTGAGAACCTCTGCCATCACTGTCTTCGGTTCGACTCCCTCCTCAAATTCCACCGACATTTTCAATGTCATAAAATTGACCGTCGCATCCTTCACACCGGCCGTTTTCTTCGCAGCATCCTCCATCTTATTCGCACAATTAGCACAATCTACCTCAATCTTATACGTCTTCTTCATAATTACTGTC
>CAYYGS010000237.1:0-4289 GCA_964471335.1 uncultured Jutongia sp. | reverse complement strand
ATAACCATAGAACCTCTTTGGTGCAGGTTGGACAGAATGGAAGTGGCAAGCGCTGCACCCTCAACCGGATCTGTTCCGGCACCAAGCTCATCAAAGAGGACAAGGCTGTTTATGTCTGCCTTTTCCAAAATAGATACAGTATTGGTCATGTGCGAGGAAAAGGTGCTCAGGCTCTGCTCAATACTCTGTTCATCTCCGATATCAGCATAGACTTCATCAAAGATGCGGAGGCAGGAGCCGTCAAATGCGGAGATATGAAGTCCGGCCTGTCCCATCAGGGTGAACAATCCTACGGTTTTCAGCGAAACGGTTTTACCCCCGGTATTTGGCCCGGTAACCACAAGCAGGGAAAAATTTTTTCCGAGTTCTAAATCTATAGGAACTACTCTGTCTTTTGGAATCAGTGGGTGACGCCCTTTTTTAATCTGGATAAATCCTTCTTTAGGAAATTTTGGCTCCGTACCCCGCATTTCGCGGGAGAGGGAAGCCTTTGCAAAGATAAAGTCCAGCTTCGATAAAATACGGAAGTCCTGCTCGATGAAAAAGATTTGTTCAGCAGTCTGGTTGCTCAAATCAGCAAGGATTTTTTCGATTTCTTCCTGTTCCTTCAGCTCCAGTTCACGGATTTCGTTATTAAGCTTTACCACAGAGGCCGGTTCAATAAAAAGCGTAGATCCGGTAGCTGACTGGTCGTGAAGCATCCCCTGGAAGGAGGAGCGGTATTCCGCTTTGACGGGAAGGCAGTATCTTCCGCTGCGCATGGTGATGATGCCGTCCTGCAGCATATTCCGCTTGCTTGCAAGTATGCTGTTTAACTGCTCATGGATGCGGTCGCTGGCGCGTTTCATACTCTGGCGCACTTTGGCGAGACCGGCACTGGCATCATCCGCCACTTCATCTTCTGCCAGAATACAGCGACGGATTTCATTCATCAGTGGAGACAGCGGCTCAATCAACTGGTAGTATTCATTCAGGGAATCGCCGGTTTCCTCTTCATCGTTCAGGCTTTGCCGGAAATATGTTTTGACACTTCCGGCGGTGTTAAGCAGTTTAGAAATAGAAAGAAGTTCTCCTGCCCCAAGAACGGCGCCTATTTCCAGGCGTTTTAGGCTTTCCCGGATGTCACAGACGCCCTGGAAGGAGATGCCGCCGCGGGTAAGAAGATGCGTCAGGGCATCGGAGGTTTCCCGCTGCTCTTTTTTGATGACCGCATGGTCGGTATACGGCAGTAATTTCCTGCAATAGCTTTTTCCTAAAGGAGAGTCAGCATGCTGTTCCAGTTTTTGGATTATTTTATCATACTCAAGGGTATGGAATACTTTTTTGTTCATGATTATACCCCGCCTTTCTCTATTTTGAATGCTTTTCTCAAAATAGAGAAAGCATTAATAACATGCTACGGCCGTTTTCATTAGGAACCATAGCAATAACTACATAATACACTAGATTGCCTTCTGCT
Source organism: uncultured Jutongia sp. (assembly GCA_964471335.1). GTDB lineage: Bacteria > Bacillota > Clostridia > Lachnospirales > Lachnospiraceae > Jutongia. Next base: position 2,830 of record CAYYGS010000237.1, on the reverse strand, counting down.
GGCAAGCCCTTTGGATTTTATACTAATGAACGCAGTTAACTGCCGCTAATACTCATGGATTATTGGCGTTCATTAGTCCATACAGTCCGCTTTTGGCAAATGTTTACGTTATCGAGTATAACTTATGAAGGCTGAGAATAGTAGCTTTTGGTTACAATACGGTTAACAACTTATTCATACATTATTCATATCTTTGTGGTAAGTTTAAATATATTTGGGTGTCAAAGTTTGTCATATGTTTTTGTATTTGTCGGTATATATTTATATGAACATATGTTCGATAATGACTATGCGTTGATGGGGATAATAATGATGATGAAGAAAAAAGAGGAAGATACGGCAGTTTTGGAGGAGCAGAGAAGACAGTTTATCAGGGAGCAGGTACGCCCGCAGAAGAGAAAGCAGGTGTTGTTTTGGATAGGGCGTTTTGGGATTCTGGTAGGGGCTGCCGTACTCTTCGGCGGGATTGCCGGAGGCGTAATTGTCTGTATTCAGAATGGTTTTGTTAAGGAGGATGGGGATGCATCTGAACTCAGCGTATATGCATCGCATTTTCCTGAGATAGAAGCATCCCCGGACACATCTCCAGAAACGGGAACATCTTCGGAAGAGGAAAAGAAAAACGGGAAAGTGCAAGGACTTACCCTGGACAGGTACAATAAGATTACGCGGCGTATGGCTATGGTTGGAAGCAAGCTCAATGCTTCCCTGGTGGGCATTCAGCCAACAGACAGGAGCGGAGAATGGCTTGTTGAAGACTACAGCAGTCAGAGGATGGAGTATGGCCTGCTTATTCATGAATCAGGAATGTATTATTATATTTTGACAACAGGCAATATTGTCCAGGAGCAGAAGTCGGTCATTGTCCAGTTAATTGACGATACTACCGTTGAAGGTGAAGTTCTCGGAAGTGATATGAAGTTAAATATGGCAATTGTGCGGATTAATAAGTCTGAGCTTAATAAGAACCTTCTGTCCCAGATGTCTGTTGCACAGCTTGGAGGCAGCTCAGGGATGAGTGACGGAACTAATGTTATTGCAGTGGGCTGTCCAAACGGAGTATTAAAATCCGTCGTCATTGGGCATATTACCAATGATTCGATTAAGGCTTCTATTATGGATGGCGAGGTGCAGTTGTACTGCACAGATATGCCGTATACAGAGCAGGCGAATGGAGTAGTATTAGATATTAAAGGCAGCGTAGTTGGTATCATCACAACAAACTTTACGGAGAAAACAGGTATGACAGGGCTGTCGTTTATTAAGATATCCGGAGTTACGGCGGCACTGGAATTGCTGCAGGCGGGTAAAACCGCACCATATCTGGGAATAGAGGGAATCAGCCTGAGCGTTACTGCGGCGAGGGCACATCAGCTTGAGGTAGGGGCATATGTCACGGAGATTTATGCCGGTTCTCCGGCATATGAAGGCGGGATGCGTGTAGCCGATGTGATTACCAAAGTGGATGACAGTATCATTTCAGGTATGGCAGATATTTACCGGGAGCTGTTGAAGAAGAGAGCCGGAGATACCGTAAGTTATACAGTGATCAGAAAGTCGGGAAGCAGGCAGTTGGAAAAGCAGCTCAAAATCAAATTGGAATAGGCATAGTTACTATTTACGGCTACGCCGCTCATAGTAACTTGGCATAATCATTCATTTTCGCAAAGGAACTGTCCTTAATTCAGTCGCTTAGAAGTACATCTAACAAAGCATCATTGTCCCGCTGGTTCATAAAGCAGAACCGGATATATTTGTTGTCAAGAAATGGGAAAGAGGAGCAGTCGCGAATCATCAGTCCCTTCCTGATTGCCTTATCAAATAAGTCTTCACTGGTTATATTTTCCTTCAGGATACGCAGCAGAATAAAGTTTGCATGCGGCGGATAATATTTTATCCATGGGCAGCCGTCCAGGAGCTGGCAGATTCGTGCCCGCTCTGTAGAAATGAGTTTGATTGTATCTTTTATATATTCTTCATCGGTAAACATAATTTCACCGGCAATAGCAGCGAGGGAATTAATTGTCCAGGGATTTTTAAAGCTGTCCATTTCCCGCATTAGTTGATGGTTGCCGCAGATGGCGTAACCAAGCCTCAGTCCGGGCGCGGCAAAGAACTTGGAGATGCCACGCAGGATGATAATATTATTGTAATAGCGGGTGAGCGGGATAGAGGTGATTTCTGCACTGTATCTGGAAAATTCTACGTAAGTCTCATCCACCATAACAAAAATTCCCTTTTCCTTGCAGCAGTCCAGGATACCCCGCATGGTTTTTCTGGTGATTTCAGATGAAGTCGGATTGTTTGGGTTGCAAATCACCAGCAGGTCTGTATCCGGCGTCAGCGCCTCAAAAAGAGCCTCCTCATTTAACACAAAATCTTCTGTTTCCCGGAGACGGAAGTAGCGGGAGCGGCCGCCGCCAAGTAAAATCTCATGCTCGTATTCGGAATACGTCGGGCCGATAATCAGGGCTTTCTTTGGATGAAGCAGCTTGCTGATTAAGGAAATCAGTTCGGTAGAACCGTTACCAACCAGAATATCCCGGTAATCAGTATGAATGTAATCGCCAATCGCTTTTCTCAGGGCAGTATATTCCCGGTCAGGATAAGCAGAGATGGCATCAATATGGGAGGCAAGTTCTTTCCTGAGCCTGTAGGAGATGCCAAGTGGATTGACATTGGCAGAAAAACTCACAATATCCTCTTTTTTTATTCCATATATTTTTTCGATTTTTTCCAAATCACTTCCATGAAAATGTTCCTTTTGCTCTATCATAAATAATCCTCATTCCTGCGCACGTTCTTTGCGCATAACGAGTTTGTGTCAAGT
>CAYYGS010000236.1:0-4289 GCA_964471335.1 uncultured Jutongia sp. | reverse complement strand
GGCGCGGTTTTCAAAGAAATTTTCCCGGCAGGAAAATTAGTGCGGGCCAATCATAATAGAAGCTGCAGACGGTTGATCGTGGTGATGTGAAGATCTGTCAAGAAAAATACTTGACAGATCTTGTTTTGTTATGTATACTAAGCCATGTATTGTTCGAGTACATGGAAATATGTTCCTGTTACATGGAGAATGGAGCATATGCAGACAGAGCAGGAATGGGGGATTTTATGGCATTTGACAGCTTATCGGAAAAATTGCAGAATGTGTTTAAAAATCTCCGGAGTAAGGGACGTCTCACCGAGGAGGATGTAAAGGCTGCGCTGAGGGAAGTGAAAATAGCGCTTCTGGAGGCGGATGTTAACTTCAAGGTGGTGAAGGGCTTCGTCAAGACGGTGCAGGAGAGAGCGGTGGGACAGGATGTTATGAACAGCCTGACACCCGGTCAGATGGTGATCAAGCTTGTCAATGAAGAGCTTGTCAATCTTATGGGCAGTGAGACGACAGAGATTGCCCTGAAACCTTCGAATGAGATTTCTGTGATTCTGATGTGCGGACTTCAGGGCGCTGGTAAGACAACTACGACAGCCAAGATTGCCGGAAAGCTAAAGAAGAAGGGGCGCAGGCCGCTTCTGGTTGCATGTGATATTTATCGCCCTGCTGCCATTGAACAGTTGAAGATTAATGGAGAGAAACAGGGCGTTGAAGTTTTTTCTATGGGGTCAAACCATAAGCCGGTCGATATTGCGAAGGCTGCGATCGAACATGCAGAGAAGAATCATCTGAATGTCGTGATTCTGGATACGGCAGGACGTCTTCATATCGATGATGAGATGATGGAGGAGCTGCAGGAGATCCGCAACAATATTGATGTTGATCAGACCATTTTGGTTGTGGATGCCATGACAGGACAGGATGCCGTGAATGTGGCAACGACCTTCCATGAGAAGATACAAATTGATGGTGTAATTCTTACAAAGCTTGACAGTGATACGAGAGGTGGAGCAGCACTTTCGATTCGCGCTGTGACAGGAAGGCCGATCCTTTATGTAGGTATGGGGGAGAAGCTGTCTGATCTGGAACAGTTTTATCCGGATCGTATGGCGTCGCGTATCCTGGGAATGGGTGATGTGCTTACCCTGATCGAGAAGGCAGAGGCTGAGATCGATGAGGATAAGGCAAAAGAGATGGAGAAGAAGTTCCGAAAGGCCGAATTTGATTTCAACGACTTTTTAGAACAGCTGGCCCAGATGAAGAAGATGGGTGGTATCAAAAGTATTTTAGGAATGATGCCGGGAATGGGGCTTCCGGCAGATTTGGATATCGATGACGATGTGTTTAAGGGGACAGAGGCGATCATTTATTCCATGACGCCGGAGGAGCGGAGCGATCCGGGCCTGATTAATCCTTCGCGCAAGCGTCGTATCGCCAAAGGAGCCGGGGTGGATATCTCCGAGGTGAATAAACTGATCAAGCAGTTTGAGCAGTCACGCAAGATGATGAAACAGATGTCGGGGATGATGTCCGGCAAAGGAAAGAAGCGGGGCAGATTTGGCGGAGGAATGCCTAAAATGCCTTTTGGATTTTGATTTCAGATCTTATGAAAAGGTTTTGTAAGATTTGATATATATTTTTACTTTACAGTAAGGAGGTGAAAAGATGGCAGTAAAAATTCGATTGAGAAGGATGGGCAAGAAGAAATCGCCTTTCTATAGAGTCGTTGTTGCAGATGCAAGGTCTCCGAGAGACGGCAGATGCATTGATGAGATTGGTACTTATGATCCGAATCAGGATCCTAGTGTATTTAAATTTGACGAAGAGAAGGCTAAAAAATGGCTCGCAAACGGCGCAAAGCCGACAGAGACAGTAGGTAAGCTGATGAAGCAGGCCGGCATTATGGAGTAATGATCCATGCCGACTTTCGAGAAGGGAGGCTTCCGTGTGAAAGAATTGGTAGAAGTTTTGGCACGGTCACTTGTTGACCACCCGGAAGAAGTCACGGTTACCGAGACCGAAAAAGAACATGAGATCCTTTTGGAGCTGAAAGTTGCTCCGGACGATATGGGAAAGGTAATTGGAAAGCAGGGGCGTATTGCGAAGGCGATTCGTACCGTCGTAAAAGCTGCTGCCTACAATACTGACAAAAAGGTGATTGTGGAGATAGGACAGTAAATATTCTGCTTAAAACAAAAACCAGGGCATCCGCCCTGTTTTTTGTTTTTATGGGATATTGCATATGTTAGATCTTAAATTTCTTAACCTGTTCCCAGTGCTGTCCGGCGATTTCATTCTGATGCTGTGAGGTGATACCGATCTGCTCCAGATACATGATAATACTTGCCAGTTCGCTCTGGGAATCCTCCAGTGCTTCCCGTTCCTGAGAGGAGAGCTTTAAAGTATTTGTCAGTGTGTCTGCCAGTTCATCGGACAGACTGCGGTTTTCTAACAGCGTATGAATCAACTGTTCCAATTCCTCCGTCTTGGTACAGGCGTCATAAATCTGCAGATTTGTGGATTCCAGGCGTTGGTTTGACTTGCGGACGGCGATTGTTACATCACGGCCGATCTCGCTGATATTTGCTGATTCATCAATGATTTTTTCCAGCAGGTCACGCATCATAAACTGCGAGTCATTTAGAGCAGTCATTGTGATGCCGAATTCATCATTTGATATCTTTTCCTGGATATCGTCCGCCACATTATATTCAGAAATACGTTTGGCCAGATTCTGGATGGCAGTCAGCTTTTTGGTAAAGTAGCTGCTCATGGAGAAGGTGATCACGATGGCCAGCAGGATCGAAAAAAACATCACAAGACCGATGAGCCACAGAATCTTATGGTAGATCTGCTTGTTTTCATCATTTTTACTCTGTGCGTTTTTATTGGAAAGCTCCACCACAGCTTCGACTAATTCATAGGTACATGCCTTAACAGGCGCCAGCTCCTGTTCGTATTCATTCACAGCAATAGAAGTCTCATGAGAGAGGATGCTGTCAATAATACTGTTGATCTGTTTATTAAATGTCAGGATGGAGAGACGGCATTGATTGTAGCGGCGTTCCTCCAGATTTGTCACATTCAGGTTTTCATATTCCTCCATCAACATTTCTGTCTCTTCCTGTAGTACGCTGATACGGGTGACATAGCTGTTGTTTGATTCCGCGTTCAGTTCACTCATCATGCTGACAATGCACTGGTCAATTTCTTTGACGTTCTGATTGATCGACTTCAAAAATTCTACAGACTTTAAGTTGTTGACATAGATTTCATTGCCGTTGTTATATACCTCGTGGATATAATATATACCGATGCCTCCCACGATCAGAATCAGGGAGACGATCGCAAAGTAGCTTAACATAAGCTTTTTTCGGATGCTTAATCCGGGTTTTTTCTTTGTCATGGCGTCCTCCCTTTTTTCTTTTTGCCCAATGGATACAACAGCCACTGGGTATCCTCATCGTTGAGATTTTCCCGGTTGACATAGGTTGCGCCGGTGTCGATTTTTTCTTCGATTGCTTTGTGCTGCAGGAGCTTATAGGCATTGCGGACACCCAGATAACCCATATTATAAGGATTTTGCACCATCATGCCATCCATGACGCCATCCTGGAGAAAGGAGATTTCTTCATCGGAGGAGTCAAAGCCGACGATCTTTATCTTACCCTGCAGATTCATTTGTTTTACGGCTCTGGCAGCACCCACCGCGCTTCCCTGGTTGGCTCCGTAAATACATTTCAGATCCGGATATTTCCTCAGGAATTCCAGTGTCAGGTCTTTTGATTTTTCAGGGTCACCATCGCAGTATTTCGTGCCGACAATTTCGATTTTATCCTTGTAATTCTGATCAATGGAATCAATGAAGCCTTTTTCTCGCTCAATCGTCGTCTGTGCTCCCTTGATCGGGGAGATGATAGCGATTTGTCCCTCACCGCCAATCAGCTCTGCTGCGTTTCTTGCAGCAATAGAACCGGCGTTGATATTGTTGGTTCCCAGAGTAGCAGAGCGTTTCGGAGTGGTAACGTCTGAGTCAAAGGTCAGCACGGGAATGCCGGCGTCCACCGCTTTTTCGATGACAGGATTTAATTTTTCCGTATCAAGGGGAGCCAGTACGATTGCGTCGGCTTTATTTTTGATTGCCTTGTCTACCAGGCTAATCTGTACATCAATCTGTGTTTCGTTTTCTGGCCCTTCGAAAGTGATATCTGTCTCCAGTTCCTTGCCCGCATCTTTTGCGCCCTGCTTGGAGGAATCCCAAATTTCATCTGTCGATTTGTAAATAACAGCCATATATT
>CAYYGS010000235.1:0-4310 GCA_964471335.1 uncultured Jutongia sp. | reverse complement strand
GCAGCCGAATGATACTGTGTCCGTGGAGCGTTATCTTGGCTCAGGAGCAATTAAGGGAATCGGACCTGCGCTGGCTGCGAGAATTGTTCGCAAGTTCGGGAAAGAAACCTTTAAGATTATGGAGGAGGAGCCGGAACGGTTAGCCGAAATTAAGGGAATCAGCCGGAAAATGGCAGATGGCTTTGCGAAGCAGTTCCATGAGAAGCAGCAGATGCGCCAGGCAATGATTTTTTTACAGGAATATGGCATATCCATGAATATGGCGGTAAAAATCTATCGTTTTTATCAGGATGATATTTACGAGGTACTGCGCAAAAATCCCTATCGGCTGGCAGAAGATATTTCGGGGATTGGTTTCAAGATAGCAGATACTATTGCGCAGAGAGCAGGATTTTATCAGGATTCGGAATACCGTATACGTGCCGGGGTGCTATATACACTGCAGCAGTCGGGCAGTCAGGGACATTGTTATCTGCCGGAGCAGGAGCTGGTCACGATGGCGGCAAATCTGCTTGGGATAGAAAAGGCGATGGTTTCCAGCCAGATCGATGTCCTGACAATGAATAAGGAGATTTTGATTGAAGAGGCAGGCGGGGAGTGCAGGCTTTATTCCAGCAATATGTATTATATGGAAATGAATTGTGCGCGTATGCTTTTGGATTTAAACCTTTCCTTTCCGGTAGACAATGACAAGCTTGCCAGACGGGTGGCGAAGATAGAGCGCAGTCAGGGGATTGTGCTTGATGAGCTTCAGAAAAATGCGGTATACCAGTCAGTGCAGAATGGTGTGACTATTATCACAGGCGGACCGGGAACAGGTAAAACTACTACGATTAATACGATTCTGCAGGTACTTGAGGAGGATGGGATGGATGTACTTCTGGCGGCGCCTACAGGACGTGCTGCCAAGCGGATGTCAGAGACGACAGGTTGGGAGGCGCAGACAATACACCGTCTGCTTGAACTGAATGGCAGCGTGGATGCTGATGATAAGAGAGGCATGCATTTTGAAAGAAATGAGCTGCAGCCGCTGGAGGCGGATGTTGTTATCGTAGATGAATTTTCTATGGTGGACATCTACCTGCTTTATGCGTTGCTTAAAGCAATGGTGCCGGGCTGCCGCCTTATTATCGTGGGTGATGTAAACCAGCTTCCGTCAGTCGGACCGGGCAATGTGCTGCGTGATATGATTAAGGCCGGGTTTTGCAATGTGGTACGGCTAAATCAGATTTTCAGGCAGGCGGCGGAAAGCATGATTGTCGTCAATGCCCATAAAATCAATGCAGGCCAGGAGATTTCCCTTGACAATGAGAATCGTGATTTCTTCCATCTGGAACGCCGGAATGTGCAGGATATCATCAATGTGGTAATTCAGCTTGTGATGAAGAATATGCCATCATATGTCAATGCTTCTGCCTATGATATTCAGGTACTTACACCGATGCGCAAGGGAGAGCTTGGTGTGGAGAAGCTGAACCAGATTCTGCAGAGCTATGTCAATCCGAAGTCACCGGAGAAGGTGGAGAGGGAATTTCATGGTGTTTTGTTCAGGGAGCAGGATAAAATCATGCAGATCAAGAATGATTATCAGATAAAATGGGTGAAGAGGACGCGCTATGGCGATGTTTTTGAAGAAGGAACTGGCGTCTTCAATGGGGATATTGGCATGATTAAGCGGATTCTTGAGACGGAGGAAGCTGTAGAGGTGGAGTTCGAAGAGGGAAAAATAGTCACCTATGAGTATAACCAGATGGATGAGATGGAACTTGCGTATGCCATTACGATTCATAAATCACAGGGAAGTGAGTATCCGGCGGTAGTGATTCCTATTCTGACCGGGCCAAGGATGCTGTTGAACAGGAATCTTCTGTATACGGCTGTGACCAGGGCGAAAAAGTGTGTTACTTTGGTTGGAAGCAGTGATACGGTTTATCAGATGATTTGCAATGTATTTGAGCAGAAACGGTATTCCACATTATGCCACCGGGTACAGGAAATGAAGGAGGAAAATTACTGATCAAAAGAATTGCCGGGGTAGTAGAAAAAGTAATAGATATATTTTATCCGAAGAGATGTGCTTTTTGTGACAGGGTACTGCCTGTGGGGGAGAAATTTTTGTGCAGCGAATGCATTGGGCTGGTTCCTGAAGTTGGTGAACATTACTGCATGAAATGTGGTAAGCCTGTGGAGGAGGATGAGGAATACTGCATGGACTGCACCAGCAAAGAGACAACTTTTCAATATGGACGTTCTGTCTTTGTGTATAATGGTGTAGTAAAAGATTCAATAAGCCGTTTTAAGTATCATGGAAGGCAGGAGTATGCGGCGTTTTATGCCCATGCCATGTATCGGCAGTTCGGCACATGGATTGAGCGGATTGCACCGGATGCGTTGATTCCTGTGCCGATTCACAAAGAACGCCGGCAGAGGAGAGGATATAATCAGGCAGAGCTGATTGCACTGGAGCTTGGCAGATTGTGTAAAGTTCCGGTAGCAGCAGATTATTTGGTGAGAATAAAGAATACGCAGCCGCAGAAGGAGCTTTCAGGCAAGGAACGTCTTGCGAATTTAAGTCAGGCTTTTTCTGTCAGAACTATGTCACAGGAGTTGTACAAAAATTTAGAATGTGTTATAATCGTAGATGATATTTATACTACGGGGAGTACAGTAGAAACGTGTGCACAAATTTTGCGTGAGCAGGGTGTAGGCAGAATTTACTTTTTATGTATTGGTATAGGTAAAGGATTATAGGAGGTAATTATGGACGTAAGAAATTGCAAAAAATGTGGAAAGCTTTTTAATTATGATGGAGATGCATTATGTCCTCTCTGCATAAAAGAAATGGAGGAGAAGTTTTACCAGGTAAGGGACTATATCCGTGAAAATCCATCATCGCCCATGCCGGTTGTTGCAGAGGAAAATGATGTTCCAATTCAGCAGATTAAAAAATGGATTCGTCAGGAACGCCTGACCTTTTCAAAAGATTCCGGAGTTTCTATTGATTGTGAATCATGTGGCAAGCCGATTCTAACGGGAAGATACTGCAGAGAGTGTAAGGGAAAGATGACCAATTCCTTCACTAGTATGTATAAGGAGAAAGAACCAGAGCATAAAGCTAAAACAAGTTCCAATGGAAAGATGCGTTTTCTTGGAAATTAATCCAAACTTATCCTGTTTTGATAGGGGGTGGCTTATTGCAAAGTATGGATGTAAAAGAGATTATTGACGATGCGTTTTGTGAGGTAACAAAGAAGCTTGTCGAATTAGAATTACAAAAAGTATGTGACAAAGAAGGAGAACAGGGCGAAACAGTATTTTTTGAACAAGGTTATCGGGAGGCAATTGAGGTTCATGGCTGCGTGAATTCTATAGTAGTTTGTCAATTTTCAGATGATTTGTTCTGGTATATCATTGATACGATGAATAATGGTGTCACTCCTCCTGAAGAGGAGATTCCACTGTATCTTAATGAATACATCAACATTGCATGTGGTTATGCGGTTTCTAAGCTGAATAATCTCATTGGGCGTCCGTCCAGGCTGTCCGTTCCGAGTTTTTATCAGGGAAACGAACCGCTGGAAGACAAATGGGTGGTTCAGGCAGGACGGTATCTTGCGTATAGTACAGAAATTGGTACATTACATATTATTTTTAATTATTCATTAGCAGAGTGAACAAGAGGAGGTAAGACAATGGAAAAAACAACATTGATGATTGTGGATGATTCTCCGTTTGCATCAAAGCAAATTAAAGATTTGGTGGAGGATAATGGCTATGAAGTAATTGGGTATGCTAAAAATGGTGAAGAAGGAATCCGGATGTATGAGGAGCTTCATCCTGATATCGTCATTATGGATATCATTATGCCGGGAATTAATGGTTTGGAGACTGCTGAGATTCTGATGAAGAGAGATCCGAATGCAACTATACTGATGCTCAGTTCCTTGTGTGATTCCGGCACTTTAGAGGAGGTTAAGTCTATTGGCTTGAAGTATCTCATTCCAAAGCCTTGGGAAGATGATGTGCTTCTGGCAACTCTGGAGATGTTAAACAAGCATAAAGGCGGGAATTAGTAATACAAAAGGATGGAAATTCAGCTTGATGAGAGTTTCCATCTTTTTTCGCGCAAATGAAAAAGAATGCTTTTTCTATTTTGAGAAAATCATTCAAAATAGAGAGAGGCGGGGTATAAAAATAGAAAAAAAGTAATTTTTTCTAAAAAATGTTAAAAGCATGGTTGACGAACCCTATCTATTTAGAATATACTCAAATCAGTTTGGAATCTGGGTACAACACTGACAAAGGAGATG
>CAYYGS010000234.1:0-4317 GCA_964471335.1 uncultured Jutongia sp. | reverse complement strand
ACTTCAAGCGTCAGGGAATGATCCGCCATATTGGTATCACAGCGCACAAGATAGGTGTTGCCGAGGATAGTATAGAATCGGGGCTGTACGAAACGCTTCAGTTTCCGTTCAGCTATTTGTCCTCGGAAAGAGAGCTTGCACTGAGCGATAAGTGCCGTGAAAAGAATATGGGCTTAATAGCTATGAAAGCACTCGCAGGCGGCATTATCACGAATTCGAAGACTGCCTGCGCATTTATCGGACAGTACGGAAATGTTCTCCCGATATGGGGGATACAGCGCGAAAGCGAACTTGAGGAGTGGCTCGCTTTTATGAAAGATACTCCCGATATGACCGAAGATATCAGAGCAGAAATAGAGAACGACAGGCAGCAGCTTGGCGGAAACTTCTGCCGCGGCTGCGGATACTGTATGCCATGTCCAAAGGGAATCCAGATCAACAACTGCGCGAGAATGTCGCTTATGCTGCGCCGCGCGCCTTCGGACAACTGGCTCTCGGAGGAATGGCAGCACAATATGAAGCAGATAGAGAGCTGCATAAACTGTGGACAATGCAAGTCGAAATGCCCTTATGAACTGCACACTCCCACACTGCTCAGAGAAAACTACGCTGACTATATAAGAGTACTTGCGGGAGAAATCGATGTAAGAAACCTGTAATGAGTTAAGGACCGCGGCTGCATTGACAAATTAAGCGTTATTTTGATATTATGAAATTACTGAAAAAGGGTTATATACGGGGGATAAGCCATGAGAAATATATATACAACATTGCTATTAATATTCGCATTAGCGATTTTTATTTGCAGTGATGTAATTGGCAGGAGGGATAAGAGACCGCTGACGAAGGCGATACGCTACATAATGATTGCAGCACCATGTACGATGGCAATTTATGCACTGGCACTGATTGTGCCAACTCGGTTCTCGGCGGCACTGATGTATGCGGTGTACTATACAGTGTCTGATGTGTTACTGATTTGTATGCTGTTTTATACATTGAAGTACACCAATATTTATGAGATACGGGCTGTGCAGAAGGTATGCCTCTATTTGGTGGTTGGCGTAGATGGTTTGCTGATGCTGCTGAATGTTCTTACTGACAAGGTATTTATTTTTCGTTGTGGACTGATGGAGGAGGCAGGCGCTTCCTTTTATGGCATTGCGGAGCGTGGCAGACTGTATAATTTTCACAGGTTTATTATATACGGGATGGTGGTGCTGATTGTGCTGCCGTTGGTGGTAAAGATAGTAAAATCACCAGTGATGTACCGCAAAAAATTCTGGCTTACTTTATTCAGCCTTATGATTATTATAGTTGCTAATGTAGTTTATCTTGTAATGAGTCTGGAGATAGACTTTTCGGTGCTTACCTATGGTATCATGGCAATGGCAATTTATTACTTTAATGTGATATATGTCCCACAGGGACTGGTGGAGGGGCTTTTGTCCTCCAGTATAAAAAATATGGATGACAGTGTGGTGTGCTTTGACATTGAGGGAAACTGCATCTATGCGAATTCTGTGGCATATGGCTTTTTTAAGGCGGAAAATAAAAAACCTTTCGAGAATTATTACAGGGAGTGGATGAACGGCAGAAAGCTTTCAGAGGTGGAGGATGCGGAGTGGAAGGAGACCAGAGAGGTAAATTCCGCAAAGAGATATTATGATGTGAGTTTTAAGAGGCTGTGTGACAGTAGTGATAACTGTGTTGGATGTTTTTTTAAGATGCATGATGAGACAGTTGAGATGGAGAAGCTGGCAATGGAACGATTCCACGCCACTCATGACCGTCTCACGGGGATATATAATAAGGAGTACTTTTATGACGTTGTGACGGAAGTGGTGCGGGAAGCGGAGCCGGACACTTATTGCATGGTCTGTTCTGACATTAAGAACTTTAAGCTTGTGAATGATATTTTCGGGATCAATGTGGGTGACGAGGTGTTGATAAACATTGCTAATTCACTTAAGCGGCTGGCAAGACCCGGCTCTGTTTATGGTAGGCTTTCAGGAGACAGATTTGCCATATGCATGCCCAAAGAGAGATTTGATCCTCATGTTTTTTCTGATGAGATCAGGAACATAGGAGAGAAGATCGGCACAGCAACTTATCGTATCTGTGTGCATGTGGGTATCTATGATATTGTTGACAGGGACATAGCAGTTTCTGTTATGTGCGACAGAGCTTATATGGCGATAAAGACCATTAAAGCCAGTCTTGTAGATGTGATAGCATATTATGACGAGAGAATCCGGGAGAGCAGCGTGAGCGAGCAGAAGGTGACGGAAGAGATTGACACTGCTATCAAGGAGGGACAGGTATGTTTTTACATTCAGCCACAGGTTTCCGTTTTGGGGAAGGTTCTGGGTGGAGAGGCATTGGTGCGTTGGATTCATCCGGAACGTGGCATTATTTCGCCTGTTGAGTTTATCGGAATTCTGGAAAGTACGGGGCTTATCTGCAAGCTGGATATGTACATATGGGAACTTGCTTGCAAGAAGCTGCGTGAATGGAAGGACAAAGGGCTGACGGATTACCATATCTCCGTGAACATATCTCCAAAGGACTTTTACTTTGTGGATATTTATAAGGTGTTTATTGGGCTTGTGGAGAAATATGAAATCAGACCGCGTAATCTTCGGCTTGAAATTACGGAAAGCGCCATCATGAGTGATTTTGACAAGCAGCTTGTGTTGATTCAGCGGCTGCAGGAGTATGGATTTATGGTGGAGATGGATGATTTCGGAAGCGGTTATTCCTCTCTTAACATGCTCAAGGATATGCCAGTGAACACGCTCAAGGTGGATATGGGCTTTCTGAGGCAGACGAATCATCAGGAGCGCAGCAGGACGATTCTCAAGATGATTATCTCTCTGTCAAAGCAGCTTGGCATGGAGGTAATCACGGAGGGCGTGGAGACAAGAGAACAGGTAGATTTTCTGACAGAAATAGGTTGTGATATCTTCCAGGGTTATTATTTTGCGAAGCCTATGCCGGTTAACGAATTTGAGCAGAAATATTTTAACAAATAAAAATAAGATGTTTGTGGTGGTATGGTAAGATTTTATATATAAGTATCAAGGGATTTCGTTGGTTTGAAGATTGAAGATGATGATTATGACAATGAAACGAGGATGTTTTTATGGGAAAGAAAAAGTTTTTTCTATTGCTATTGGTAGTTGTAGCGCTTGTGTTGATTATTTATATTTTATTACATGAACTGGGGCATTTAATTGTTATGTTGTCAGCAGGCTCAACTATTAACGAATTTAGTATAGTAACAGCACATGTGAGCGCGACAGGCGGAGAATACACTAATTTATCTGATTTGTGGCTAAATGCAAATGGTGCATTGGTTCCAGTGCTTATAGCATACATTTATATGTTTTTCTATAAAAGCAACAACGAAAATTCATTTTATCGAATTTTTTCTTATATGATTGCGGTGATTCCAACAGCATCAATGTTTGCATGGTTCATTATTCCCTTCATATATATAGGAGGAAACGCACCGGTAAATGATGATGTTACAAAATTTTTGTACAATTTTTCTCATGATTTCCACCCATTAATAGTAAGCGCAGTGGCAGCTATGATTATAGGAATAGGTGTCGCCTTAATGATAAAAAAAAGAATTATTTATAATTTTATTGAGGAAGTAAGAAAAATTTCAGTTTATCGAAGAGATGAATACAACGAAAAAATATAAAACCATTTAAAAATATATTATTTTCAAATAGCACCCCTAACTTCTTCCAACCGCCCCGAATAAGGGCATCTAAAAACATACAACAAATTCTGAAAAGAAACAAAATCTATACAAAACTCCCCCAATATTACAAAACTGTCACCTAGCTGTCACTTCATTGTCAGTTTCCTGTGATATGCTGTATTATGAAAGCAGATAAATAGGTATCTGGCGCAAAATTCTTGTGATATTTAACTGCCGAAGTAATATTTCATGGCCGAAGCGCTTAGAAAGCATAGGCAGTACAGCGTCGAAAAGGAGGAAACAGGATCATGGAGATTTTGAGAGTGGAGGGACTGACAAAGGTCTATGGACGAGGGGAAAATCAGGTGAAAGCACTGGATGGGGTATCCTTCCGTGTGGAAAAAGGGGAGTTTACGGCGATTATAGGGCCGTCCGGTTCTGGTAAATCTACGCTGCTTCATATTTTGGGAGGTGTGGATACGCCGACAGATGGCAAGGTATTTATGGATGGGCAGGATGTGTTTGCACAGAACGAGGAGCAGCTTGCCATATTTCGGAGGCGGCAGGTGGGACTGATTTATCAGTTTTATAATCTGATTCCG
>CAYYGS010000233.1:0-4344 GCA_964471335.1 uncultured Jutongia sp. | reverse complement strand
TTGATACGATTATTAATCAGAAGGGTCAGGGTGTAAATTGTATTTATGTGGCGATCGGACAGAAGTCTTCCACGGTAGCGTCTCTGGTAAAGAAGCTGGAGGAGTATGGCGCTATGGATTATACGACGGTGGTAGCTTCTACGGCGAGTGAGCTGGCGCCGCTTCAGTATATTGCTCCGTATGCAGGATGTGCGATCGGTGAGGAATGGATGGAGAACGGAAAAGATGTTTTAATCATCTATGATGATTTGACAAAGCATGCGGCAGCTTATCGTACGCTGTCATTGCTCCTGAAGCGTCCGCCGGGACGTGAGGCTTTCCCTGGCGATGTATTTTATCTGCATTCCAGATTGTTGGAGAGAGCGGCAAAATTATCGGATGCGCTGGGGGGAGGTTCCCTGACGGCACTGCCGATTATTGAGACGCAGGCGGGTGATGTTTCAGCGTATATTCCGACGAATGTAATTTCGATCACAGACGGACAGATTTATCTTGAGACAGAGATGTTTAACTCAGGTTTCCGTCCGGCCGTAAATGCAGGATTATCGGTATCCCGTGTGGGCGGCGCAGCGCAGATTAAGGCGATGAAGAAGATTTCCGGCCCGATCCGTATCGAGCTGGCGCAGTTCCGTGAGTTAGCGGCGTTCTCCCAGTTTAGTTCTGACCTGGATCCGGAGACAAAGGCGCAGCTGGCACAGGGCGAGCGTATCCGTGAAATCTTAAAGCAGGATCAATATAATCCGATGCCGGTCGAGAACGAGGTAATGATCATATATGCCGCAACAAAGAAATATCTGATTGATATTGAGATTGAGGATATCCTTACCTTTGAGAAGGGCATGTTTGAATATATCGATACGAAGTATCCGGAGGTGCCGGAGGCAATCCGCACAGACGGTGAGATTAAGCCGGAGACAGAGGAGAAGCTGATCAAGGCGATTGAAGAGTTTAAGGAAGACTTTGTAAAGAATAATTAGAAAAGAGGTATCGTTTATGGCCTCCATGAGAGATATAAAAAGGCGAAAAGAAAGTGTCCAGAGTACCGGACAGATTACCAAGGCGATGAAGCTGGTCTCTTCTGTGAAGCTGCAAAAGGCGAAGCAGAGAGCGGAGGAATCGAAGCCGTACTTTGATGCCATGTATGAGACGGTGGCAGCTATGATTGCGAAATCAGGCCAGATGACACATCCTTTTTTGCAGAAGGGAAAGTCAGATAAAAAGGCTGTGATTGTCATTTCTTCCAACAGAGGACTGGCGGGCGGTTATAATGCCAATGTCGTCAAGCTGGTGACAAAGAATGAGAAGTTCACGCCGGAGAATACGAAGATTTTTTCGGTGGGGACGAAGGGGAGAGACTCCCTGAGCCGCCTTGGGTATGAGATTTTTCGGGATTATTCGGAAGCAATCAATGAACCCTTTTACGGGGATGCAATTGCGATTGGAAAGGATGTCCTGAGCCAGTTTACCATGGGTGAGGTAGGAGAGATTTATCTTATCTATACGATATTCAAAAATACGATGGTGCAGATTCCGACTCTGATCAAGCTTCTGCCGATTGACGCGGCGGATATCACCTCGGAGAGCGAGGATATGGAGACGGGAATTGATAAGCTGACGCTGATGAATTATGAGCCGGAGGCAGAGGAAGCGTTGAATGATATTGTGCCAAAGTATATTAACAGCTTGATTTTTGGCGGTTTGGTGGAAGCGCATGCCAGTGAGAACGGAGCCCGTATGCAGGCGATGGATTCGGCTACCAGCAATGCGGAGGAAATGATCAGTGATCTTTCCCTGCGGTATAACCGTGCAAGACAGGCGTCAATTACGCAGGAATTAACAGAGATTATAGCGGGTGCATCCGCTATCCAATAAATGCGCGAATGCTGCGAGTGCGGCAGGGATGTGTTTGAATAAGTAAGAAGAAAAGGAGTGAGATAAGAAAGATGGCAGATTTAAATACAGGTAAGCTTACGCAGATTATCGGCGCCGTCCTTGATATCAAATTCCCAGAGGGCAAGCTTCCGGAGATCAACGATGCTGTCAATATCCCGTTGAAGGATGACCGCAGGCTGGTCGTGGAGGTTGCACAGCATTTGGGAGATGATACAGTAAGATGTATCGCCATGGGCCCTACAGACGGATTGATGCGTGGTATGGAAGCGCAGGCTACCGGCGGCCCGATTAAGGTTCCGGTAGGAGAGGAAACACTGGGACGTATGTTTAACGTGCTGGGAGATCCGATCGATGAAAAACCGGCGCCAAAGGGCGTAAATTATGATCCGATTCACAGGAAGGCACCCGCCTTTGAGGAGCAGTCTACAGAAACAGAGATTTTGGAGACTGGTATCAAGGTCGTGGATCTGCTCTGTCCTTATCAGAAGGGCGGTAAGATCGGACTGTTCGGCGGTGCCGGCGTAGGTAAGACCGTATTGATCCAGGAATTGATTACAAATATTGCACAGGAGCATGGTGGATATTCTGTATTTACCGGTGTAGGAGAGCGTACCCGTGAGGGAAATGATCTCTACTATGAAATGATTGAGTCCGGTGTTATTGATAAGACAACGATGGTATTCGGACAGATGAATGAGCCGCCGGGAGCGCGTATGAGAGTTGGTCTGACAGGATTGACGATGGCAGAGAATTTCCGTGATCGTTCCGGTAAGGATGTACTTCTCTTCATCGATAATATTTTCCGTTTTACGCAGGCAGGTTCTGAGGTGTCAGCTCTTTTGGGCCGTATGCCGAGTGCCGTTGGTTACCAGCCGACACTGCAGACGGAGATGGGTGCCCTGCAGGAGCGTATCACATCGACCAAGAAGGGATCTATCACATCGGTACAGGCTGTCTATGTGCCTGCTGATGACTTGACCGATCCGGCTCCGGCGAATACATTTGCCCATTTGGATGCGACGACCGTATTGGCGCGTTCTATTGCAGAGCTTGGTATTTATCCGGCAGTAGATCCGCTGGAGTCCACATCACGTATTCTGGATCCACATATTGTAGGAGAGGAACATTACAGGGTGGCGCGCAGCGTGCAGGAGCTGTTGCAGAGATATAAGGAATTACAGGATATCATCGCAATTCTGGGTATGGATGAGTTGTCCGAGGAGGATAAGATCGTCGTTAACAGAGCCAGAAAGGTGCAGAGATTCCTGTCACAGCCGTTCCATGTAGCAGAGCAGTTTACCGGCCTTCCCGGAAAATATGTTCCGGTGTCTGAGACGATCCGCGGCTTCCAGGAGATATTGGAGGGCAAGCACGATTCGATTCCGGAGAATCATTTCCTGAATGCCGGCAGCATTGATGATGTGACACAGCGTATGGAAAAGGCATAGGGGCTGTGTCAGGAAGGAGATTACAATGGCTGACAAGACGTTCAATCTGCAGATTATCTCTCCGACCAGAGTGTTCTATGATGATCAGGTAGATATGGTGGAAATGAAGACGACGGAAGGGGAAATCGGCGTACTGGCCGGTCATATCCCGCTGACTGCGATATTGGAGCCGGGAACTCTCCGGATCAAACGTGAGGGCGGCGACAGGGAAGCAGCGCTTCATGATGGCTTCGTTCAGATCCAGAAGGATCGGGTGACGATTTTGGCAGAGTCCTGCGAGTGGCCGGAGGAAATCGACGTAAACCGTGCGGAGGAAGCGAGAAAACGTGCGGAACGCCGTTTAAAAAGTGGGACGAAGGAAGTTGATATGGTTCGTGCAGAGCTTGCCTTAAAGAAATCACTGATTCGAATTGGTATGGCAGGCAAAAGATAAATACGCATAAAGAGGGCGCCGAAAGGCGCCTTTTTTTGCCTGATAGGATCAAAGTGTCAAAAGGGTGCTTTGATCCTATCAGGAAACTGCTCCGCTTATGCTTTTATATTGACCGCTTGTGCAAAATTGTCAGATGGGAATGAGATTTATGATACTCTTAACGGGGGAGAGGGAGCAATACTTCATTAATTGTTTGTGCAAAGCCAAACTTTATTTCGCTTTGTGAAGCTGGCATGTTTGGAAGAGGGAAAAATGAAAGAGAGATCAAAAGCTTTTCGAGGAATGACATCATATATATCTTTTCTATGGGATAGGCAGAGAGGCATTTTTCTGCTGGGAATCTTTTATATTGCGGCATATATTCCGGTAAATTATCTGAGGGTATATCTGCCAAAGCTGGTTTTATCAGAACTGGAGCAGCAGAAAGGGATCTGGCATCTGATCGCTGCGGTAACTGTGCTTGCAGTGCTTCTTACGTTGGCAATTTTTATTCGTGAGTAGATGGGTGCACCGATTGAGTACAGGAATCGCCTCGCAGCACAGGATATCCAGAAGGGATATGTGCAGAAG
>CAYYGS010000232.1:0-4365 GCA_964471335.1 uncultured Jutongia sp. | reverse complement strand
CGGTAGCTATGGCATAGTGCGTAACCATCATTACAAGCTGACCGTAAAAGAGATTATTGATATTATGGAAGAAATCGTGGTGGTAGAGTTTGGAAATGATAAGCATTGCCGTATCCCTATGAAAAAAGAAAATATAGTGGAAATTGACAAGCAGAGTAATTCCAGATAGCGATTCAGGCAGACCATAAGAAGGGCAAAACACCGATTTTGTCCTTTTCTTTCGATAAGGTTAGCTGCCTGCAACACAAAAAGCCGTTTTTATGATTTTGTTCTATTTTCCAGAAAAAAGGGATACATATATATAAAATAATGTCAATTGGGTATCCTAATATAGTTCATAGGGATGGACGCCGCCTGGAACGCATGTTTTGAAGTGGCGGAGAGGAATGGATGGAGGAAATCATGAAAAAGAGAAATGGAGCAGTTGCGTTTTGTGTTATTTTAGTGGCGATGTTTTTAATATCGATGGTGATCTTAATGGCACTGTCAGCATTGATGCTGAATCGCAACCTTGGAGCAAACTGGATCAGTGGTGGTGTCATTGCGGCTTATGTCTTGTCCTGTCTGGTGGGAGGCTTCTTGATAGGAAGACATATGGGAAAGTATAAATTTTTGTGGGGAATTCTTGTGGGGAGTTGTTATTTTGGTATCCTTGTGCTGGCCGGAAGGCTGATTTATCAAAGTGGAGCGGAGCAGATACAGCTGATCAGCAGCTATTTTATCTGTATGGTTGCCGGAATGCTTGGAGGCATGCTTGCTCCGTAAAAATAACATATCATAATATTTATTACAGAAAATGGTAAATTTTGTATTAAAAAAAATGGAAAAAATGTGTTATGATAAGACACAATGAAATGTCTGCGTCGGCGCTGCGGCGCAGGCATTATTATAGAAGGGCAGCGTAGGAATGAGGGCTGACATGGAAAATCCAAAGAAAAACCAGTCGGAAAATAGATGGGAAAATGCTTCCTTCCGGAGTGAGAGGAGCAGAAATACAATTATAATGTTTAATGCGGTAATCGTATTGGTTGTTGTTATCATTGCGATGTCAGTGCAGCTGGTCAGACTGAACCAGGAGGGCGATCAGAGCCATGGAGGGGAAACGAAGCAGGCGGCGGATGTTCAGGAGGATTCTCAGGCAGCAGAGGCGGCAGAGATTATTGTGGCGACTCTAAAGCCCGAGGCGGAGACAGAAAACAAAGTACAGCATATCCGTGAGGATTTGGATAAGGACAAGCCTATGGTGGCGCTCACCTTTGATGACGGGCCTTATGATATGGTGACAGAACGCCTTGTTAAAATTTTTAAGAAAAATAACTCCAGGGCTACTTTTTTTGTGGTGGCGAATCGTCTTACAAAATATGCGGAATCAATGAAAAAAGCATATTTACAGGGGAATCAGATCGCGACGCATACCTTTGATCATGGAAATTTAAGTAAAATGTCAAAAAAGGGGATTTTCTCTGAAATGAATCGGGCGAATCAGACCATGAAAAAGGTGACAGGTGAGGATGTATCTATGCTTCGGCCGCCTTATGGGAGCGTCAGCGATAAGATGAGAAAATATGTAAATATGCCGATGATTTGCTGGAATGTAGACTCGCAGGATTGGAAGAGCAGAAATAAAAAGTCGATTCTGAAAAGATGCAGCTCTCTTCATGATGGAGATATTGTCTTGTGTCATGATCTGTACCCGGCCACGGCAGATGCCATGGCGGTGCTGCTTCCCAAAATGCGGAAAAAGGGGTTTCAGTTTGTGACAGTGGAAGAGCTGTTCTATTACAGAGGGATAAAACCAGAAGCAGGTAAAGTATATTATAACGGTTTAAGTGAAAAATAAACTAAATAACTTGCAAAGGATAAGGCTTCTATGCTATAATGTCGCTTAACGTGGTTTTTTAGCGCATTATAATAAATGATGCAAGAAGTTATAGTTAAAGGAGACAAGCAATTATGAAAAACAAAAGGAAAGGGCTGCTGAGCCT
This sequence comes from uncultured Jutongia sp., assembly GCA_964471335.1. Lineage (GTDB taxonomy): Bacteria > Bacillota > Clostridia > Lachnospirales > Lachnospiraceae > Jutongia. The sequence goes on along the minus strand of CAYYGS010000232.1, from coordinate 2,380 downwards.
GATTGTTATTGTGGCAGTTATTATTTTCTGCGGATATACTGCTGTGCTTGGTTTGGGGAAAGACCATAAGGGAAGCGCTCAGGATATCAGGCTGGGTCTGGATCTGGCCGGAGGTGTCAGTATCACATATGAGGCGGTGAAGGAGAACCCGACCGATACAGAGATGAAGGATACCATCAAAAAGATGCAGCAGCGTGCAGAGGTGTATAGCACGGAATCTAATGTTGTTCAGGAAGGATCCAGACGTGTTGTGATAGATATTCCGGGTGCCAAGGATGCAGAAGAGGTGCTGCAGGGACTTGGTAAGGAAGGTACTTTAGCTTTTGTGGCACAGAAGGATATTACTGTGAATGAGGATGGGACAGTTTCCTATGATAAGAAAGATATCATCTGCAGTGGTTCTGAGGTGAAGAGAGCAGAGGCGAGTACACAGCAGGATGAGACGACAAGAAACCGTGAACATGGAGTAGACCTTGTGTTTAATACGAAGGGCACAAAGCGGTTTGCAAAGGCTACGGAGGAGGCAGTTTCCTCTACTGATAATAAACTGATCTATATTGTGTATGATAATGAAGTGCTGTCATCCCCTTCTGTTTCCACTGCGATTACAAATGGAGAGGCACGTATTTCCGGAAACTTTAAGACTTATGAGTCTGCGGAGAAATTAGCATCAAGTATCCGTATCGGCGCCCTTCCACTGGAATTAAAGGAGATCCAGTCGCAGGTGGTTGGTGCACAGCTTGGTCTGGATGCGATTAACAGCAGTCTTATGGCTGGTGCGATCGGATTCGCGCTTGTGATTCTGTTTATGATTGTTTTCTATCGTCTGCCAGGTTTGGCAGCATCGATTGCCCTGTTGTTTTATATTGTTGTAATGGTTGTTGTGTTAAATGTGCTGAACGTAACACTGACGCTGCCTGGTGTAGCCGGTATCCTTTTGAATATCGGTATGGCGGTGGATGCCAATGTTATTATATTTACGCGTATCAAGGAGGAGCTTGCGAAGGGCAAATCCGTCCAGTCAAGCATTAAGCTTGGTTTTGACAAGGCGTTGTCTGCGATTATTGATGGTAATGTGACGACGTTGATTGCCGCTGCTGTTCTTTATTTGAAAGGTTCCGGTACGATTAGAGGTTTTGCAACGACACTGACAATTGGTATTTTGTTATCCATGTTTACAGCATTGTATATCACAAGAGTGATTTTGAATGCGATGTATGTGCTTGGTGTTGATGACAAAAAATATTTTGGCGTGGAGAAGCAGCGGGAACGGATTGCATTTGTGGGCAACCGGGTGAAGTTTTTTGTTGCATCCGGTATCATGGTAGTGGCATGTATTGCTTGTCTTCTGGTAAATAAAGGCGGCCGTGTTGGTTATATTCTGAATTACGGTTTGGACTTCCTGGGTGGTACCACATATTCTATCACTTTTGATGACAGCCAGAAGGTCAATGATGATATTAAGAAGCAGGTAGAGTCCATTTTTAGTGATGTCAGTGGATCCAATGATGTCGTTATCTCTGATGTGGCAGGAAGCAATCAGTTGTCTGTCAAGGCGATAGAGATGACAGAGGATCAGAGAAATGAGTTGACAAATACGTTAGTAGATAAATTTGATGTACAGGAGGGCAATATTCAGTACGAGAGTATCAGTGCTGCCGTGTCTGATGAAATGAGGTCGGATGCGATTGTTGCGGTCGTGATTGCAACAATCTGTATGCTTTTGTATATCTGGTTACGGTTTAAGGATATTGTGTTTGCAGGAAGTGCAGTACTTGCATTGCTTCATGATGTGGTCTTTGTCCTGCTGATTTATGCAGTCAGCCTGATTTCTGTCGGCAATACGTTCATCGCATGTATGTTGACGATTGTAGGTTATTCAATTAATGCAACGATTGTCATCTTCGACCGTATTCGTGAGAATCTGGGCGGAAGGAAGAGTCCGGATGCGCTGGCTGAGGTGGTGGACAACAGTATTACACAGACATTGTCCAGAAGTATTAATACTTCTATCACCACGATTATTATGGTATTGGTGCTGGCCATCTTCGGTGTGGAATCCGTCAGAGACTTTGCAATTCCTTTGATGGGTGGTTTTATCTGCGGTGCATATTCATCTGTATGTATCACGGGTACCCTGTGGTTTGTGCTCAAGCATGGTAGAAATGCAAAAAGCACTTCTAAGCCGGCAAAAAGCACGAACTAAGAAATGCTGATTTAAATTATTTTATAGTTATAGTGTGAGCAAGGGATTAAAGAGTTTGCTTGCGAGCAATAATACAAACCCATTCGCCCTGTGTGGATTCCTCCACCAGGGCGAATTTTTGTTGTCGGAGTGCACTGCGGACTGCCTCTGCTTTTTCCGTCAGGATTCCGGAGG
>CAYYGS010000231.1:0-4411 GCA_964471335.1 uncultured Jutongia sp. | reverse complement strand
GGAATGTACTTTTTCTGTTAATGATAAACTGCCAAAACAGGGATGGCGAAACTATACAAAATACATAATATGGATCATTTGGTTGTCCGCAGTCATCTTTTGCTATTTTCAAAAGGGGACGATTGTAGCGATAGATTTCCTGTTTGAAACAGAAAATGGTATTTCTGTTTCTTCCATTCAAAGCTATATCATTTATTATGGTATCGTATGCTTAATTTTTCTGCCCTCTGTTTTATTTGGTAAAAGAATTTTTTGCCATTACTTTTGTTGGATGGCTCCATTTATGGTGTTAGGAACTAAATTACGCAAATTTTTACATTTACCGGGAATACATATCAAGGTCAAAGAGAAAGAGAAGTGCATTTCTTGTGGTAAGTGTAATAAAGTTTGTCCTATGGGAATTAATGTTGTGAGTGAGATAAGAAGTGATGTTATTCATAATTTAGAATGTATCCAATGTGGTGCTTGTGTAGATAATTGTCCTAAAAATGTCTTAACTTATGGAATGATTGAAAGAAAGGGAAATGACGATGGCAAATGAAAAAAAGATTGATTGCGTGATTTTGGGCTTATTATGTCATGAAGAACTGACCGGATATGAAATAAAGAAAAGAATAAACACAACACTAAAATATTTTTGGAGTGCAAGCTATGGTAGTATATATCCTGCATTAAATGATTTAGTGAATCGTGGACTGGCTACGAAAAGAGAAGATACAAAAAATAAGAGAAACAAATTGATTTATACCATAACAGATGATGGGCGGAAATACCTGAAAGAATGGCTGACATTACCAGTCGAAAAGGATGAACTTCGTTATGAAACATTGCTGAAATTGTTTTTTGGAAATGAACAGGGGACGGAACAGGCACTATCGCATATAGAAGCGTTTGAGGAAAAAAGCAAAAATGAGTTGCAATCTCTTTTGGAAGCAGAAAAAAACCTGAGGGATTGTCTGGACGATGATACTACTCATAAATACTATTTGCTCACAGCCAGGTTCGGAATAAAAACCTATCACACGTATTTAGAATGGTGTGAAGAAGCAAAAAAATTCTTGATAGATAATGGAGATTAGAAAAATGATGGGACACTTTGGATTTTCATATGTAGGATTGATATATTTATTATTATTATTTATCCCGAATACTATTTGGGCAACAAAAAAGCCGCAAGGATATACTTCCGAAAATGAAAATAAAATATTACTAAGTTTTGAAAGAACAGGAGAAATTTTAACTACGATATGTGTGCTGATCTTTGATGATTTTAATTTACATAGGTGGTCAGATTGGAGTTGGTGGTTTATTGTATCTTTTGTGTTAATGGTAATGTATGAATTATGGTGGATACGGTATTTTCGGAGTGAGCGAAAGTTGTCAGATTTTTACAGTAGTTTCCTGGGTGTCCCACTTGCAGGAGCGACATTACCGGTAATTTCTTTTTTCTTGCTTGGGATATATGGGAAAGTTGTATGGCTTTTGGCTGCCACAATAATCTTGGGAATCGGACATATAGGAATACATATACAACATAGCAAAGAACTTTAATTATCAAAGGAAAAGAAGTCGTGGAAATGAACATAGTATATTCGTCAAGAAAACTATATCAGGAAATCTTTTCTTCATATTGCCCTGTGATTTCCAATATATTTCCATCTGGATCCGTTACATTAAAATACCAATAAGGATGATGGACATTAACATACATCATTTCCGATACCGTTCCAATATCCAGCCCTTTAATCCGCTCATATTCAGCTTTCCTTTATAGGAAGTAACTGGTTGGTTTCAGTTACTTCCTTTTCTGTTGTCAGCATTTCGTGCAATATATATTTTTTATAACAAAAAGATTGCAAAATAGGAAAAAATAGGAGAAAATAGAAAGTAAGGAATTGTTCGGCTTATGGAAATTATTAATTAGGAGGAAATGAAGTATATGAGAAAAAGTATTGGGGCGAAGCTATTAAGTGTATTTATGCTGATATTCATTATCTGCATCGTTGGTATCGGGATGGTTGCCCTTCGCGTGCAGGAAATGGATAAAGTAAACAGCAGGATCGGCGGAGAGTATTTGACGAGTATTGAAAAGCTCAACACCGTATCGCTGAATATTTCATATTTACAGCAATATCTGAAAGACTATCTGCTCACGGAGGAGAAGGATGGTGTAAAATCCAGTATTACTACTTCTCAGGGGAATATTGCGTCTGCATTGCAGTCTCTGGAGGACAGTGCAGTAGATGACCGCCAGAAGAATACGGTAGAGAAGCTGAGAACGGCAAATAGCAATTATTCAGAAGTTTACAATGGGCTGCTTGATGCGAACAGCAGTGGTGCTTTGAAGGATACTACAAGTGAGATGGAAAGTATTGATGAAGTGACTGATACAGTTAAAACGTATATTCAGTCTGTGTTTGTTTTGAATAAGACCAATATGATTCGCGCACAGAAGAAATTGTCTGAAGCAACCAGAACCTGTTATTTTGTGCTGGTGATTGCCGGTGTCGCATTGGCGCTGGCATTTGTGCTGGGGATGTTAGTGACTTATCTGACGGTAGTCATGCCAACCAGAAAAGCTACCAAAGAGCTTAGTGGTATTGTGCAGGATATTGCCGATCAGCAGGGCGATCTGACAAAGCGCGTCAAGGAGCGTACAAGAGATGAAGCGGGACAGTTGGTTGCGGGTATAAACAAATTTATTGAGACATTGCAGAATACTATTTCAGGGATTAAAAGTGAGTCGGCTGCAATGATGGAAAATGTAGAAATTGTAACCGGGCAGATTGCACATGCGGATGAGAATATTATTGATGTATCTGCTGCTATGCAGGAGTTGGCAGTTAGTATGACAGAGATTGCAAATGTAGCAGAAAATATAAATACGAGTACCGAAGAAGTTTCTCTGTTTGTGGAAGGCATTGCAAAGCAGGCAAAGGATGGAACGCAGTTGGCGAGGGAAATCCAGGACAGGGCACAGGAGCTGCGGCGTGAAGGTGTGGCGAGTAAGGAATCGACAGGCAGTCTGGCAGAGAAGATGAGGGAAGTCATGGAAGAGGCGCTTGTCAAGAGTCATGATGTTGAGAAAATCAACAGTCTGACCGAGGACATTCTGAGCATTTCCAGCCAGACTAATCTGCTGGCACTGAATGCATCAATTGAAGCGGCAAGAGCAGGTGAAGCAGGAAAAGGATTTGCTGTAGTTGCAGACGAGATCCGACAGCTTGCAGACTCCAGCCGTGAGACGGCGAATAATATTCAGAAAATCAGTGTGGATGTGACAAATTCTGTTAATTCTCTGGCTGATAATGCGAATAAGATGATTGATTTTATTACAGATGTAGTTATGCCGGATTACGATAAACTGGTGGATACAGGTAATCAGTATAGCGGTGATGCGAATACATTTGGAGATATTTTAGAAGAATTTAAAGGAAATGCATTGAAACTGCAGGATACCATGCAGAATGTAAAATCCTTGATTGGCAATATTTCGGTTACGATTTTGGAATGCTCTGATGGAATAAATACGGCAGCAGAAAATGCAGGTGATTTGACAAATGGCATGTCCGAAATACATAGTGAAGTCATGAAGACACAGGATTCTGCCAGCAGGCTTGTTGATAATATTGATATGTTTAAGTATGTGTAAAACGCACAGGATTGGAGGAAAGCGTGAAGAAGAGATATTTTTTAATGGGATGTATTTTGACGATAGCATTTGCCATTACCGGCTGTGGAAAAAGCTCAGAATCAACTACATATATAATGTCGGATGTGCAGGTTGGTGATCATCCGACGGCAATTGCATGTGACGATTTTGCCAAAATGGTTTATAAGGAAACAAAAGGAAGAATCAATATTGAGGTGTATCATGGGGATGCGTTGGGGGATGAGACAGAACAGCTAAAGCAGGTGTCGGTTGGTGGAATTGATTTTGCGCGTGTATCCGGTCCGCTGTCTCAATATGAGGAGAACATGAAGGTGTTCCAGTCACTTTATCTTTTTGAAAGTGAGGAGGCGATGTGGGAAGTACTGAATGGATCTGTAGGTGATGAGTTTCTGAATTCTAAGAACTTTACCGATAAAAATATTCAGGGACTTTGCTGGTTCAGTGGTGGGAGCCGGAACTTTTACAATAACCAGAAGGAGATTACGAAACCGGAGGATATGGAGGGATTAAAGCTTCGCGTTAATACTGATCCGATGACTAAGCAGGTGGAGTTAAATGGCGGAACGCCGTTGAATATTGCTTATAATGATATATATGACTCCATCAAGAGCGGAATTATCGATGGTGCGGAGAATAACTGGCCATCCTATATTTCTACCGGGCATTATGAGGTTGCCAAGTACATTACATTGGACAGACATACCTGCATACCGGAAATGATTGTGGCATCCAAGTCCG
>CAYYGS010000230.1:0-4451 GCA_964471335.1 uncultured Jutongia sp. | reverse complement strand
CGAAAAATCGCACGAGCAACTGCGGGGTCTCGTGTTGTCATCGGTCAACTCCCTACCCCGCGGCATCGGCCGTGCCGCCGCGATCCGGCTGGCGTCAGAATACGGCCGGATCGCGATCTGCTGCCGTGAGGATACACAGGGACTGGAGGAAACGGCAGACCATATCCGGGAACTGGGAGCGCAGTGCATGACCTTCCGCGGGGATATGGCAGTATATGAGGAGGTACAGGTCTTCCTTTCTCAGGCAGTAAAAACTTTTGGCCCGCCGCAGCTCCTTATAAATAACGCAGGAATCTCCCATATCGGCCTTCTGCAGGACATGGACAGCGACGCCTGGAACCGCATCCTTCACACGAACCTGACATCCGTCTTTAACAGCTGCAACCTCGTTATTCCCTATATGCTGCAAAAGCATCAGGGCAAAATCATCAATATCTCCTCCGTCTGGGGTCTTGCTGGCGCGTCCCTGGAAGTCGCATACTCTGCCTCCAAGGGCGGTATCAACGCCTTTACCAAGGCACTGGCAAAGGAACTGGCTCCAAGCAATATCTCTGTCAATGCCATTGCCTGCGGCCTGATTGACACAGAAATGAATGGTCATTTATCGGAGGACGAGCTGGCAGCGCTTCTGGAGGAAATCCCGGCAGGGCGCATGGGACACCCGGAGGAGGCCGCCGAACTGGTTCATCTTCTCGCACAGGCTCCCTCCTATCTGACCGGACAGGTCATAGCGCTTGACGGAGGCTGGATATAGATTTCCTGGCTGTGTGCCGCCATGTTACGGGCAATTTCCTGCCATACCAAAAAAGCGGCGTCTTATGACGCCGCTTCACTTCTTTTCTAATAATCTCTGTAAAACTCTCTTGTTTTCTCGATTTCCTCCGGTACCTTTACCTGATCCTTTATCCAGACACGGTACTTTAAATCGTATTCCTTATTTTTCTTGGCCCGCTCCCTGTTAAATCGCGCCATTGCCGCCTGGAATACCGGCTGCTCCTGAATATTCTCACGGATCTCTTTGGCAAAGGGACAATAGGTTGCCAGGATCTCCCGCACAGGCTTGTTGAGCAGAATACCGCCCTTCGCCTCACTCTGGATCCATACCGCGTAATCCAGTGCAAAGATCTCCCGGGTGTTATTCCTCTTCTTCTGTATCTGCAGCTTTACTTTTTCCTTCTTCTCATCAGACAGCTCTCTGTTCTTTTTGTAGAATTGCAGGAAATCCGCATATTCGCTTGTCAATGACTTCATCTGGATATCGTTCCAGTGCGCTCCCTGCATGGTTCGGCACAGTTCCCAACGGAAGCATCCGACAAGATAGACAATCAGCTTATCCAGGTCACCTTCCAAAAAGGCCGGCAACAGAAAACGCCCCGGCGTATCTCTCTTCCTGCCGCTGAGCTCCTGCCACATGATCCCCTTAGACCCTGTCGTAGGCATGATGACAATATCCGGAAAGACCTCCTGCTGTATAAATTCCTTCTTGATGCCAGGCACCTCTTTGGTGAACAGGCTCTCCCTGTAAAACGCCGAAAAATCAATCTGGCGAACACGGTTGACCGCCGCTTTTAACCTGTCACGTGATAAGAACATCTTCTGCAGGGACCCTCCGCAGCCGCCCGTATACAAAAACGGTACAAAGGTACTCATCTGTCCGTTGACAAGACGGTGGTTGACTCGGAACATATTTGTGATTTCAAAATCCACCTTACGCACCTGGTCCTGTTTCATTTCCTGCTCCTGCTTTGGTGTGATCTCTTTATTCTTCTTCTTGTCACGCAGCATCTCTTCATAGTCCATATCAAACTCATTCTTGGACGGCTCCCTGCGCCCGGCTGCGATCGCCTGCAGCCATTCCTTCATGTCGAAGACCTCCGAACCCTCCTGATTGAAACATTCATTGTCAATGCACAGTAAATCATTGATTAATTTCTCACTTAACAGTTTCTCACTTAAAAAGCCGTAACGCAAGAACAGATCAACAACAAATGGCGTGTCCTCCTTTGAACGGTAGTCTTTCCAAAAGACTGACTGATAGATCGGATAATAATCCTTCAGTATCGCACGGCGCAGATTGCGGGCATCGTCATCCGTCGCCTCCTGATCCGGCATCTTCTGAAACTTCTCTATCAAACCGACAAAACGCTCTGACGTCTCACTGTCACACTCCGCAAACTTCAGTATCTGATCCATCGCATCATCCAGCTGGGATGCATCAACTTCCACGCCCTCCACAAGCGCGAGTTCAGCATCCGATGCACCAACCATACTGCTTCCGGATGTGCCACCTCGACTGAGAAGGGCAAAATATGCCTCCTCCATCGCACTTCGATTGATATCCACCGAAACATCCGCCTTGTCCTGCAACAGCGTTTCCAAATAATTGATCTGATCAATCACTTCATCCAATTCCCGCATCACAGCGCTGCTGTCCTCTCCCATCCGCTGCATCGAGGCCGCTAACTTGGCCGTCGTAATATAGAGATTATCCTGACCTACAATCATCAGGCTCAGCACCTGCTCCAGATAATCCGCATGCGCGCGACAGCAATTAAACATCTGGTGCAGAAGTGATGTCTGCTCCCGTAGGGTATAGATGCATATATCTGCCGACGCACCGAAAAAGGCCTTCTGCACATCTGCAGCCACCTTGCTGCACGCCTTGTAATACTTGATTTTATCTTCCGGCAGCATCTGTACCTCATCAAATGGATGAAACTGCTCAATCTGCGGCAGCTTTGCCGCAATATTCCCTGACTGCTGCCCAATCTCCTGACATTTCTGATAAGCCTGCATCAAAAAACGATATGCCTTTTCTGATGCATCCTGAAATTCCCCACAATGCTTCTCCTGCTCAGATAAAAGCTTATTAAAATTGGATACCATTAACGCCCCGTAATCCTTATTCGCCTGTATGATCGCCTCGATATCCGACATAGACCCCGACACCGCAAATACATAAATCACTGCATTTGTCTGTGCCGTATATGTAAGCCCATGAACGCCCCGGTTGATATCCCGGACACCCAGAAAGCTTCCGGTTCCGACTACGCTATTTGTTCCTCTGGCATGCATGCGAATCCTGCCCTTGACCACAAGAGCCACCGACTCAATCATTCCGCCTTCTTCATAAATATCTGTCCCCTTTAAAATCTGGTTCACACTTCCCGTCTTCAACTCTGCTTTCACATTCATCCTCATTTCTGCACAACGAATACAATTCATTCCCTCAACGATCCGTCTATGCTTACCTGCTTATCTCTAAACTCTTCTTCACGCCGCTGCCCGACGTCACAAACAATCCATGTATAGTGTACCAAATTTTTGACCAGAAATAAAGAGATAACATGCATAATCTGAAATTCTCATGCAATGTCTCCTACCTTATTTTTGATCCTTTGGAGTGCATTATCAATCGATTTGGAACTTTTTCCCATTTTCTGTGCAATCTCCCGATATGTCATCCCACGCAGATATAATGCAAAAACCTGTTTTTCCATTTTACTTAAACGGCTCAGCAATTCCTCTTTTGTAGACTCCATGCTCTCCCGGTGAATCAGTATCTCTTCCGGGCTGCTCTGTGCCATGTATGGCGTCTGGTCTACCATAAATCCCCCATCCTCCTCATTCTCCGAAGAATATGCCGGCATATACAGCGAAATATAATTGTTCAGAGGAATATTTTTATTTCGGTTCGAAGATTTGATCGCAGAATACATCTGACGTGAAATACACAGCTCCGCAAAGGTTTCAAATGCCGCTTCCTGATCAGCATTATAATCCCGGATCGCCTTGAACAGCCCGATCATCCCCTCCTGCATCAGGTCATCCCGGTCTCCCCCCATGATAAAGAGAGGACGTGCTCTGCGCCGCACAATGCCCTTATATTTATGCATCAGAAAATCCATGGCCGCACTGTCCTGTTCCTGCGCCATCCGTATCACTTCCTGCTCCTGCAGATCTTCCAGAGGATTTTTCACATCCGCTTCCTCATTCCAAACAGCATAGTCTTCTGCCATACTCCATCTCATTTCTGCGCTGTTTTCACATTCTCAGGCCTTGCAGCAAGCAGCGCGCAGCTACAAGACCCGCATGTCAAAATAACTTAAGCTCTTTTGGGACTCCCTGTCATGCCAGCCCATTACAATGCAAACGCTGTCTCAGGATCTCATAAGACAGTACTCCCATTGCCACAGACGCATTCAGGGAATCAATATCCCCAAACATAGGAATGCCTGCTGTAAAATCACAATTCTCCTTCACCAGGCGGCTGACTCCCTCTCCCTCATTTCCGATCACCAGCCCGATAGAACCCGTCATATCCAGAGAATACATGCTTTCACCATCCATATCACCACACACGAACCACATTCCCTGTTCCTTCAATTCTTTCATTGTCGAGGAAATCCTTCGCGAACGTGCTTGCGAACTTGGCATGACAAATGCCCGCT
>CAYYGS010000229.1:0-4480 GCA_964471335.1 uncultured Jutongia sp. | reverse complement strand
TTAGGACCGATTGCTCGTGTTCTTGGTTATATTCTGGAAGCAATTTATTACGTTTTGGAGTTAGTTGGCATTGAGAATACCGGAATATGTATTATTTTGTTTACTTTTTTAGTAAATGCCCTGATGATGCCGCTGCAGATTAAGCAACAAAAGTTTTCAAGAATGTCTTCTGTGATGAATCCGGAACTTATGGCGATTCAGAATAAATATAAGAATAAGAAAGATCAGGCATCACAGCAGAAAATGTCTATTGAAACCCAGGCAGTTTATCAGAAATACGGCGTGAGTCCAGCCAGTGGATGTCTTCCGCTTCTGATAACTTTTCCTATTTTATTTGCATTGTATCGTGTAATTTATAATGTTCCTGCTTATGTAGACCAGGTGTATGATATCTACGAAGGAATAGCAAAAAGCGTACAGGGCATGGGTGTTACGGTAGAACAGTTATCTGAGTATGTAAAGACACAGACTTATGTTATTAATGATGCGGTAAATAAGGCAAAGGAAATTAAAGATGTTGCCAAGGTTGATTTGAATTATTATATTGATGTTCTTGGACAGTATAATACTATAGCGTGGGATGATTTGGCAGGAAAATATCCCGCTTTGGCAGATGAAATCAGTAAAGTATCCTCTAATGCATCACATATTAATTCTTTCTTAGGAATGAATATTGCAGATGCACCCAAAGTTTCAAGTTTAAGTATTTCAATTCCTATTTTATCTGTAGTTACGCAGATTATTAGTACCAGATTAAGCATGGCAGGGATGCCGCAGCAAAATAATGCGGAAAATCCTACTGCAGCTTCAATGAAGATGATGAATAATGTTATGCCGTTTGTTTCTGGTCTGATGTGTTTTATGTTCCCAATTGGTGTTGGCATTTACTGGGTGGCGGGTAATGTTTTCCGTATCTTCCAGTCATTGGGAATTAATTTCTACTTTAGTAAGATGGATATGGACGAAGAGATAAAGAAGAACGTGGAGAAGAGTAAAAAGCGTTTTGAAAAATTGGGGGTTAATCCGAATGCTTCCGCCACAGATTTAAACAATCAGAAAAAGACGGGTGGAAATCAGGAAGAAAAGAAGACAAATCTTTCCTATGTAGCAAAGAATGTGAAGAAGAATGATTACAAGAGACCGGATAATACTAAATATAAGGAGGGAAGTATTGCTTCTTATGCTAATATGTTAAATCGCAATAATTCTTCAAATGATGAAAAATAAGGAGGAGTGATATAATGGAATGGAAAGAGTTTACAGCAAAAACAGTAAATGAAGCGCTTACAAATGCGTTGATTGAGTTTGAGACTACCAGTGATAAAGTAGAATATGAGATTATTGAAAAAGAGTCTTCAAAGCTGCTTGGTTTATTTAATAAGCCTGCAAGGATTCGTGTTCGCCTGAAAATGACTTATGAAGATACTGCTATTGATTTTTTGAATAAAGTATTTGATGCTATGAATATGAAGGTGAACATTAATATTTCTTATAATGAAGAAGAACGTTTGATGAGTATTGACCTTTCTGGTGATGAAATGGGAATTCTTATTGGTAAGAGAGGGATTACTTTAGATTCTTTGCAGTATTTGATTAGTCTGGTAGTCAATCGTAGTTCAGAGAATTATGTTAAGATTAAACTTGATACTGAAAATTATCGTGAGAGACGAAAGGAAACCTTGGAGAACCTTGCAAAGAATCTTGCCCATAAGGTAAAGAGGATTCATAAGCCGGTATATTTGGAGCCAATGAATCCTTATGAACGAAGAGTAATTCATTCTGCATTGCAGAAAGATAAATATGTAGAGACGCATAGCGAAGGAGAAGAGCCATTTCGTAAGGTGGTTATTGTTCCAAAAGCCGGAGCTGATTCTGGTTATGAGCGTCGTGGAAAGTATTCACGGGATAACCGTTCTTCTTATGGCAGGAATAATTATCGTAAATCATATCATCGTTATTCTAATCAGGAAGAAAAAGAAGAAAAACATAATGAGGAAGATACTTCTACAATGTAAGACAGGATGTTTGGAAGGCTGAAATGTCAGCCTTCTTTTTTAACTTATAGGAAATTATGACAATTATGGTGGACGACAATTTATTGCTTAAAACAAAAATGCTATAAGGTTAAACTTCAAAAAGGAGGCTCGCAGTATGAGTACAATAATCATGGATTCTGATACGATTGTCGGAATTGCCAGTGGAATGGGCGGGGGAATTGGTGTTATTCGTATCAGTGGAAAGAATGCACTTCGATTAGCCGGAGAAGTTTTTTGTACAAAAAAATATATCAATGGCGATAATGTCAATGATAATTTTAAGAGGAATGAGGACTTTTTTTTGAAAAAAAATTCCCATACAATTCACTATGGTTTTATTCTGGATGATAATCAATTTATTCTGGATGAAGTAATGGTTCTTTTGATGAAAGCGCCAAAGAGTTATACTTGTGAAGATGTAGTAGAAATTGATTCCCATGGGGGGCCTTATGTAAGCCAAAAAATATTAAAATTATTGATTCATCATGGGGCAAGATTAGCTGAACCGGGAGAATTTACAAAGCGTGCTTTTTTAAATGGGCGTATTGATTTGGCACAGGCGGAAGCTGTGATGAAAATGATTTCTTCAAAAAATGAATTTGCCTTAGATAGTGCAGTAAAGCAGTTAGAGGGACGTGTATCAAAGTATATAGAAGAGATTCGTCAGGAAATTCTTCATTATATGGGATATATTGAAGCAGCCTTGGATGATCCTGAGCACTATGATTTGACTGGTTTTCCAGAGGAATTGCATGACATTATTGAAAAAGAGATGGTGTCTCTGCAAGGGCTTTTGGATAATTTTGAAAATGGAAGAATGAAATCTGAAGGGATTAATACGGTAATTGTCGGAAAACCAAATGCCGGAAAGTCTTCTCTGATGAATCTTTTGTTAGATGAAGAGAGGGCGATTGTTACGAATATTGCCGGAACGACGAGAGATATCTTAGAAGAGACTGTGCAGTTAGGAAATGTTGTATTAAATTTGGTGGATACTGCTGGGATTCATGAAACAGAAGATATTGTCGAGCATCTTGGTGTAGAAAAAGCAATGGAAAATCTGAGTCAGGCTGATTTTATCATTTATGTGGTCGATGCCAGTGTGCCTTTGGATGAGGCGGATGAGAAAATTATTTCATTGATTTCCGGAAAGAAAGGCGTTATTCTTTTTAATAAGTCAGATTTGGAAAGTTCTCTTGAAATAAATGAGTTAAGAAAGAAAATTGATTGGGATTGTATTTTGTTCTCTAATAAGACAGGGGATGGATTGGAAAAATTGGAAAATTATATTGTGGATTCTTTCCTGTCTGGGGATATTTCCTATAATGACCAGGTTTATTTAACCAGTGTCAGGCACCGGGAGGCAGTGGAGAGTGCATACAAAAATCTTGATCAGGTAATGAAAGCAATTGAGGATGGAATGCCTGAGGACTTATATATTATTGATTTAATGGATGCATATCAGAAGTTAGGTCTGATTAACGGTGAAACAGCTTCTGAAGATTTAGTTAATAAAATATTTGCAGAATTTTGTATGGGCAAATAAGGAACTGTGAAAAAATAGCGTTGTTAAGTTGCACAGGGAATTTGACTTACACTTTCTTAATAAAAAGGAGTATGGTGATAATTATGTCTTATACTTATGAAAATTATGATGTTGTGGTAATTGGTGCAGGTCATGCTGGATGTGAGGCAGCTCTGGCTACTGCAAGATTAGGATTTAAAACTTTAGTGTTTACGGTAAGTATTGATAGTATTGCGATGATGCCATGTAACCCAAATGTTGGAGGAAGCTCCAAGGGACATTTAGTGCGTGAAGTTGATGCTCTTGGTGGCGAGATGGGAAAAAATATTGACAAAACATATATACAGTCAAAGATGTTAAATATGTCCAAAGGTCCTGCTGTACATTCTCTTCGGGCGCAGGCTGATAAGCAGGATTATAGTCGTGAGATGAGAAAGGTTTTGGAAAATACAGATAATCTCGTGATTAAGCAGGGTGAAGTCGTAGAAGTTTTGGTCAAAGATAAGAAGGTAACAGGTGTCCGCACATTATCTGATGCAATTTATCCCTGCAAGGCAGTCATTATGTGTACAGGTACTTATCTTAAAGCGAGATGTATTTATGGAGAGGTGAGTAATTATACCGGGCCGAATGGGCTGTCTGCTGCAAATCATCTGACAGATTGTCTTGTAAAACTTGGAATAGAGGTTCGTCGTTTTAAGACGGGAACTCCGGCACGAGTTGATAAGCGGACAATTGATTTTAGTAAAATGCAGGAGCAAAAAGGCGATGAAAAGATTGTACCTTTTTCCTTTACCAATCAACGGGAGGATATTGAGAAAGAACAAGTTTCCTGCTGGCTGACATATACAAATGAGAAAACGCATAAGATTATAATGGAAAATATTGACCGTTCACCTCTTTATTCAGGAAATATTAA
>CAYYGS010000228.1:0-4498 GCA_964471335.1 uncultured Jutongia sp. | reverse complement strand
ATTTTCCTTTGACTATCCGAAACCAATTCAATTGATCAAATATTTATTGAGTTTATATGCACCAACAAATGCGATGATTTTGGATTTCTTTGCGGGCTCAGGAACAACGGGACATGCGGTGTTAGAGCATAATGATGAAACTTCCGATTCATGGAAAAGTATATTGTGCACAAATAACGAAAACAGTATTTGCGAAGAAGTAACGTATCAGAGATTAAAGACTGTTATTACCGGATTGCGCGCAGATGGAACCCGGTATTCTGACGGATTAACGGCAAATTTAAAGTATTATAAAACCGATTTTATCCCTAAAACCAGTGAAGAATTATATGATGACCTCCTAGAACATATCGTAGAAATGATTCAACTGCAATATGGTGTCAAAGTGGATAATGAAAAGTATGTAATTATTATGGATGATGATGAGATGGATGAGTTTGAAAAAAAATTCCGACAGTATACGGAATTGAAGGCTTTATTTATTAATCAGGACGTACTACTGACAACCTCACAGGAGAAGTTATTATCCAATATAAATACATTTATTATTCCCGATTGCTATTTTGATTTTGAGTTAAGGGAGGCGGGCGAATTATGGTAGACGGAATCAAGGATTATGAATTTCAGGATGACTGTGTGGATTTTCTGGTTGATAAGACCGCGGACAATCAGAGTAAACAGGTTATTACGGTTAAGGCACCTACGGGGGCGGGAAAGACGGTTATTCTGATTAAATATATTGATGAGTATTTAAAAAATACCGATGGGAAAACGGCTTTTGTATGGTTATGTCCCGGCAAAGGAAATCTTGAGGAACAGAGTAAAGACAGTATGGATAAGCTGACACCACATCGCGATACAAGGACTCTTATGCATTCTATGATGTGCGGATTTGAGGGTGGCAGTGTAACTTTCATTAACTGGGAGCTTGTCACAAAGAAGGGGAATACAGCATTAAAAGACAGTGAGAGGGCGAATCTTTTTGAAAAAATTGCAGAGGCCTACAAGGAAGGAATTAAATTTATTGTCATTATTGATGAGGAACATATGAATAATACGAAGAAGGCAGATGATGTGATTAGTGCATTTGCAGCCATGCATATTATTCGTGTATCTGCTACGGCAACAAAGGTAGACCATCAGGAGTTTTACGAAATACCGGAAGAAGCAGTGATAGAGGCCGGGCTAATCACTCGTGCCATTTATGTGAATGAGAGTGTGGATGAAACAAAAGAAGTCAGAAATGATTATGACTATCTTTTGGATTTGGCAGATGGAAAAAGAAAAGAGATTATATATGATTATAATATGTTAGGGCTGCCGATCAGACCACTGGTCTTGATTCAATTTCCGGTCGGACAGCCGGAGACAGTACAGGCGGTAGAAGAGAAACTGGCAGACATGGGATATACCTATAAAAATGGAATGGTGAATATCTGGATGAGTGATAATAAGGTTATCAGTGATGATTTGACGGAACTTGATGGTTCTCCCGCATTTTTACTCATGAAACAGGCGATATCTACCGGTTGGGACTGTCCAAGGGCAAAAATTCTGGTCAAGCTGCGGGAAGGTGGAAGCGAAGATTTTCAGATACAGACAATAGGACGTATCCGAAGAATGCCGGAGAGGAAACATTATGGGCTGGCACCTTTGGATTATTGTTATATTTACACTTTGGATACGCAGTATAAGGCAGGACTGTTATCCTCGATGGACAAGGCATACCAGGTTCGGAGATTATTCTTGAAGGATAAGGCAAAAGATTTCCGGCTTGTGAAGGAAATGAGAAACCTTGATTTCGATGGTATGGGAGAGAGGGAGACACTGGCTAAGGTGTATGATTATTTTAAGGGAAAATATAACCTGGGCAGCGATAAGCAGGTGAACAGGGAAAATCTTGAGGCAGGGGGATACAATTTCAGTCATGAGATTAACAGTAAAATCCTGCAGGGTATCTTTCGGACAACGGATGAAATGACAGAAAATGCTCCGAAACATAAAATCAGTGTTAAAACGACAGTAAATACACATACACATGGTATCTATTTATTGCATTCGGTGGATGAAATTAAAAGAGCGACAGGAATACAATCACAGAAAGTAAAAAACATACTACGTCGGATGTTCAGTAAGGGGAAGAAGACCAAATATAAATTTATAGCGCTTGATAATAATGATTTTTATGCTTTTATTATAAATAATAAAAAGAAATTGAAAGTTGACTTCAAGAGTGTTACTGCGCAGATGGGTGGAGCACAGCTGTCTTTTGCATTGGAACCGAAGACGACGGAATTTGCCATTCCGGAAATGGAGATTTATAAGTATAGTGAAGTGAAAAAGCGGATGTTATTTCGTTTAAATGCATATGAAGAATATACAAATGAATTTTGTACGGACAAAACAAGGAGCTTGTCAGAGCGCCTGTTTGAACGATATTGTGAGGCAAACAGTAATGTGGAGTGGTTTTATAAAAATGGGGATACCGGGCAGCAGTATTTGTCGGTAGTGTATACAGATGCTTTGTTGAAACAGTGGCTTTTTTATCCGGACTATATTGTTCATATGAAGGACGGGAGCAATTGGATTATTGAAACAAAAGGTGGAGAACAGGCGGGACATAGTAAAAATATTGATGTTCAGGTTGGCAATAAGTTTAATGCCTTTAAAGCCTATGCAGAAAAATATAATCTGAATTGGGGATTTGTTCGTGACAGCAATGAGGAGTTGTATATTAATAATACGGAGTATGTGGATGATATGAGTGATGAGAGTTGGAGGAGCATAGAGGATGTGCTGTGATGCTGGGGGACTGTAGGCAGAAATGCTTTCCCCTTAAGCCGGGAATGTCGGATTATACTTCGCAAATGTTATATTCAGGTATTTGGCTTCTATATAATATACTCCCGGGATTGAGTTTTTCATATAGCTTCCCTATGGGCTAGAATAAGTGTTGATGCAAAGCGCCTTATAAAACTTGCGCTTACTGTATTAGTTTAACTGAAAGGAAAAAACATCATGAACGAAAGAAAGACGTTATATGTCACAGATCTGGATGGAACACTGATGCAGGATGACGAGACTATTTCAGAGACAACAGTATCCATCATCAACAATCTCATCGATGACGGGATGCTTATTACTTATGCCACAGCAAGATCTATAAGAAGTGCTTCCGTAGTTACGAGAGAAATTCATTTTCGGTTACCGGTGATCACGCTGAATGGTACGATATTTGTTGATCCACAGACAAATAAGGAAATCGAGACAGTGACATTTACAGAAAATGAGCTGCAGTCTTTGCAGAAATGTAAAGATGGTTTGAATATTCCGGGATTTGTCTCTGCCTTTATCGATGGAAAAAGCAGAAAATCATATCTTGAGGGACTGTTGAACGAAGGGTTTCAGTATTATCTGGATAGCCATGCTGACGATAAAAGACTACGTGCCGTACAGGCAGAAGCCGGACTGTATGAGGGGCAAGTCTGCTGTTTTACCTTTATTGCAGAGAAAGAGGAATTAGACCCGCTGTATCAGAGGATGAAGGAATGTCAGGACTGGGTATGTATCTATCAGAAGGATAAATATCGTTCGGAATATTGGCTGGAGATCTGCCCAAAGAATGCAGCCAAGGGCAATGCCATCAAAAGACTCCAGCGGCAATATGACTGTCAGCGGCTGGTGGTATTCGGCGATTCTCTGAATGATATTTCCATGTTTCAGATTGCAGATGAAGCGTATGCGGTGGAGAATGCAGAGGAACAATTGAAAGAATTGGCAACTGGGATTATTGGTGATAATAATTCGGATAGTGTGGCTCACTGGCTGGAGAGGATGAAAAGTGGGCACTTTCCAGATGGGGTATAGGGTGAATATGAATGAAAACAATTTTACTACAGAATCCGATTTCATTTAAGGATTTAAAAGTGAAATACGGCATTGAGAAATACACCTTTGTCAATGGGTGCATTGGGTACAATGATGAGGTGTATTTTCTCTTTTCGGAACATGTGCCAGAGCGGATTCAGGGAATGTTTGTGGATACACAGGCAAATACCAGATATATGGCGGTTCATGGAATTGTAGACTGGATCAATGAGGAGCTGGTGTATGAGGAATGTTTTGATTTTGGTGTTCATGAAATGAACTATCATCTCATACAGCCCATTGGTGAAAACATTTTGTTACTTGGAGCAAGAAGTCGGTTGCAAAAAAGTGGTATGTATGAGGAGAATGCCTGTATTGTAAACCGACAGGGAGAGATTTTACGGGCATTTTGTCTTGGCGATGGGATTGAAGATTGTATTGTCACAAGGGATGAAAGAATCATTACCAGTTATTTTGATGAAGGTGTATTCGGAGATGCACCTTTTGGAAATAAAGGACTGGTGATCTGGGATCGCACGGGGCATCGCATATGGGAGAACGAAAAATATTGGATTATGGACTGCTATGCAATCAATGTAGATGAACAGGAAAATCTGTGGTTTTATTATTA
>CAYYGS010000227.1:0-4509 GCA_964471335.1 uncultured Jutongia sp. | reverse complement strand
TGATATCGACAGGGGTGCATTTGACCATCATCAGGCAGATAAGGAGATTCGTGGGAATGGCGTCCCGTATGCGGCGTTCGGACTGGTTTGGCGGGAGTATGGTACGTTGATTCTGACGGAGGAGGAGGCTGCCGGCTTTGATGAACGGTTCATCCAGCCGCTGGATAAATCCGACAATACCGGAGCGGACTGGATGCTGGCAGATATTATCGAGAAATTCAATCCGGGATGGGATGAGGAACAGGATTTTGAAGGTGCTTTTGTCAGGGCGGTTGCCTTTGCGAAGGAGATTCTGGAAAATGAGTTCCGTGCGATTCAGGGGCTGCGGCGCGCCAATGGTATCGTAGAGCAGGCAATGAAGGACAGTGATGGAGAGCTATTGATCCTGCCATGTTATGTGCCGTGGAAAAGGCAGGCAGTTGGAAGCAGTTATCAATTTGCGATCTATCCGTCCAGACGCGGCGGCTACAGCGTGCAGGGAGTTCCCGTTTCCAGTGACAGCACTGAACTGGTTTGCAGCCTCCCAAGCGACTGGTGGGGAAAGGAGCCAGAGGAATTGCAAAGGTTAAGCGGCATATCGACGTTTCGTTTTTGCCATGCGACAGGTTTTCTTGCAGTGGCAGATACGTTGGAGGATGCTATGAAATTAGCGCGTATCGCGTGTGACAATAAAAACCCCGGAAACTAATCCGGGGTTTTCTTTTATCTAATAGGAAACATTAGTGGAATTTCAAACCTTTTCAATAGCGGAGACGGCGGCAGAAAGCCAGTCTCCCTCCAGATCCTCCATTTTGCCCGCATCGCTTGCAGCGGCGATTTCCGGATTGATCGGAATCTGGCCGAGGACGGGAAGATGGTACTCGGCAGCCACTTCACTGAGGTGGCTTTTGCCAAATATTTCGATCTTCTTACCGCAGTCAGGACATTCTGCATAACTCATATTTTCCACAATTCCTAAAATAGGAATATCCATCATCTTAGCCATGCGGACTGCCTTTCCTACAATCATAGACACCAATTCCTGCGGAGAGGTAACAATAATGATACCGCCAACAGGGATAGACTGAAAAACAGTCAGCGGGACATCTCCCGTGCCGGGAGGCATATCCACAATCATATAATCCACATCGGTCCACACCACATCAGACCAGAATTGCTTTACAGTACCGGCGATTACCGGGCCGCGCCAGATGACGGGATCAGCCGCATCCTCTAACAGAAGATTGACAGACATCGTTTGAATGCCCGTACGGCTCACAACGGGAAAAATAGAATCCTCTGTGCCGACGGCATGCTCTGTAATTCCAAACGCTTTTGGAATAGAAGGTCCGGTGACATCTGCGTCCATAATGGCCGTGCGATGACCCTTCCGTTGCAGATTGACAGCCAGCATGGAGGAAACCATAGATTTTCCTACACCGCCCTTTCCGCTGACAACACCAATTACCTTATTAATTTTACTGTCTTTATGTGGATTTTCAATTAAGCTCTGTGGATCGCGGCTTCCGCAATTTGCTGTACAGCTTCCGCAATCATGGGAACAATTTTCACTCATTTTTTCCTCCATTCATTATTTTGTTTTCTGATTCGTCTTTTTTTGTTTCACATTAATTTTTATGATCCGAAGCATTCCGTCGCGGTCACCGATAACAAGCTCGCCGTTCTCGCCGTCCCCAAGCGCCGCCCCTTCTTTTGTCACCTTCATCGTGGATACGTCGGCTTCTGCAATTTTTTTACGAATGTTCTGAGGGATCATCTTATCATGCTTTGCCTTCAGGAATTCTTTTTCGGAGGAGAACTCCTGTCCATCAATCGTGATGGGATATTCGATTAACGATCCAATCATCTCCCAGTTTTTCTTCTTAAATGCCTTTTGCAGGTCTTTTGCAAATCCTTCCACTATATCAGAAGAAACCGAAGTAAATTCTTCGTAGCTTTGTCTCGGCGATGTAGGCGCCGGTGTGGAAGACAGGGAAACATCAGGGGCAGAGTCTGTACCCTGCGGTGGTTCGGCGCATCCTGTCAGAGCAAGGAGTGCTGCCAGACAGATTGCTGTCAGGTAATATTTTTTATTCATAGAAAAATCTCCTTTTCATATTTTATATTGTCTATTATACCGTCTTTTATCAAAATAACAAGAAAAACAAAAAATTTTTAAAAAAGGGGTTGCATTAATTCTCAAAAAGAGTATAATAATGAAAAACATAACAATACTCAAAAAGAGAATTACAAATTGAGAAAGGAAGGGAGCGTGGGAAGCGGCGATGGAACAGAATGACAGCAGTAAGATGACGGAGGAAGAGTTTATCAGGCAGTATGACCCGAATCGATATGAGAAGCCGGCAGTGACGGTGGATATGCTGATTTTTACAGTAGATCAGGAGAGACAATATGCGCTGGAGCTTCTAATGATCGAGAGGGGAGGACATCCCTTTCGGGGGAAATGGGCGATCCCCGGCGGCTTTGTGGAGATGGAGGAATCTTTGGAAGAGGCCGCGGCCAGGGAACTGCAGGAGGAGACCGGATTGTCGGATATCTATATGGAGCAGCTTTACACATTTGGAGATGTGGGCAGAGACCCACGCATGCGTGTGATTTCGGTGGCATATATGGCATTGGTGCCAAAGGAAAAGCTGTGTCCCATAGCGGGCGACGATGCGGCAAGAGTAAAATGGTTTGCTGTGAGGTGTGGTGAGGACGGTGTTCTGCAGCTTCAAGCGGAGGACGATTCGTCGGAACTTTGTTTATCGGAGCAGGATATTGCTTTTGATCATGGACTGGTGATCAGGACGGCATTGCAGAGATTGAAAAATAAGATTGAATATACAGATCTGGCTTTTGAGCTTGTGGGAGAGAAGTTTACATTGACACAGCTGCAGAGGATCTATGAGGCGATTTTGGGGAAAAAGCTGCACAAACCGAATTTCCGCCGGCGCATTGCAGAGAGGGTAGAGAAAACGGAAGAAATGGAGACAAGGAGTTCCAACCGTCCCTCGTTTTTGTATAAAAGAAGTGTGAAAGGTGAAACGGAACACTAAGCAAGTGTATTAATGTGTTATAGAAGGGAGAATCCATTATGAGCAAGGTATTAGTTGTGGTAGATATGCAGAATGATTTTATTTCAGGAAGCCTGGGGACGCAGGAGGCGCAGGGGATCGTCAGCAGAGTAGCAGATAAAATACGGGCGCGCCGGGAGGAAGGATATGACATATTCGTGACGATGGATACACATGAAAGTGATTATCTGCAGACGCAGGAGGGAAGAAATCTTCCGGTGGAGCATTGTATCAGGGGAAGCCGGGGATGGCAGATGGCGGAGGAGATTGCAGAGGCTGTCGGGGATTGCCCGCGTTTTGAGAAGGATACGTTTGGAAGCCGGGATCTTGCCTTGAAGTTATCAGAGATGGCGCCGGAGAGTATAGAATTTGTCGGACTTTGTACAGACATCTGTGTTGTTTCAAATGTATTGTGTGTGAAGGCGTGGCTGCCGGAAACGCCGATCTCTGTAGATAGCAGCTGCTGTGCAGGAGTAACGCCGGAGAGCCACCAGGCGGCATTGCAGACGATGGAGTCCTGCCAGATCAGAATAGAGAGGGCATAAGAAGGAAGGGGATTATTATGAGACAGTTTGAGAAGAGAAATTTGACAATGGTTATGGATTTTTATGAATTGACAATGAGTCACGGATATTTTACAGAGCAGGACAGGGACAGCCGGGTCGCGTTTGATGTTTTTTTCCGGAAGAATCCGGATGGGGGCGGCTATTCTATCTTCGCGGGTCTGGAACAGATCGTAGAATATATTCAGGATCTTCATTTTGATGCGGAAGATATTGAATATCTGCGTTGTCAGGGGATTTTTGCGGAGGAATTTTTACAGTATCTGGCAGATTTTTCCTTCCGTGGTGATCTGTATGCCTTTCCGGAGGGGACGATTATGTATCCGAATGAGCCGGTAATAACGGTGGTTGCGCCGCTGATTGATGCACAGCTCGTGGAGACGGCGATTTTGCTGCAGATCAATCATCAGTCCCTTGTTGCGACGAAGGCAAGCCGTATCGTGAGAGCGGCACAGGGAAGGACTGTATCTGATTTTGGCGCACGCCGTGCTCACAATATGGATGCGGCGGTGTATGGCGCCAGGGCAGCATATATTGGCGGTGTGGGATCAACGGCAACCGTATTATCCGGCCGGATGTTTGACATTCCGGTGGGTGGGACGATGGCTCACAGCTGGGTTATGTATTATGAGGATGAGTTTACGGCATTCCGAAAATATGCGGAGACATATCCGGATGCAACCGTGCTTCTGATCGACACCTATGATGTACTGAAAAGCGGGGTGCCGAATGCGATCCATGTGGCAAAGGAGGTTCTGCAGCCGAAGGGGAAGCGGCTGAAAGGAGTCCGAATCTACAGCGGCGATCTGGCCTATTTATCAACGAAGACGCGGAAGATGCTGGATGAGGCAAACTTGAATGAATGTACGATCATAGCATCAAATAGTCTG
>CAYYGS010000226.1:0-4519 GCA_964471335.1 uncultured Jutongia sp. | reverse complement strand
CCTCTGCAATTTTCTGCAAAACAGCATTCTTCTCTCCGGTGGATGCTGTCGCAATTCCTGCCTTGGCAGAAACTGCTTTCTTTCCTAAATCTTCAATATAGCTCATACTAATCCTCCTGTTAAATTGCCACTGAACATGCGATAGCCAGCGCACCTGCCCCGATATGGCATGATACGCTCAGGGAAAGTGGTGCGACAACGACCTCCTGCACCCCAAATCTTTCTTTAATTTCCTCAGCAAACTTCATCGCAGCCTCGTCATTGTTCGTATGTGCCACTTGCAAATGAATATTTTGGATATTCTCCATCCCACCAAAACGATTTTTGATATCATTTTCCATGGCAGAAAACATTTTGCCAGCTCCCTGCTTCTTCGTGCGGGCAATGGAAAATGCATCCAGCTTGTCTCCCTGAATCTGTAGCACCGGTTTTAAGCGAAGCGCATCACCAAGCGTTGCCGCTGCCGGCGTAATCCTGCCGCCCTTTTTCAGATACTTTAATGTATCAAGCATAATATATATGCTGGAATCAAACTTAACCTTTTCGAGATATTCCTTGATTTCTACAGCAGACTTTCCCTCCTCTGCCAACTGCATCGCATCCAGTACCGACTGACGCTGGGTTACCGAAATACGCTGGTTGTCAGTCACCTGCACCCTTCCATCGTACTCCTCGGCAAGCATTTTGGCTGTCTGGCAGGAGCCGGACAGACCGCTGGACATCGGAATATAAACCACACTGTCTGATTCCTGCAAAAGCTCATCCCACGCCTTCATCACTGCTTCCGGCGCCGGCTGCGAGGTAGAGATTTCCGCATCACCAGACAACCTTTGATAAAACTCTTCCTGTGTAAAATTAATATCCTCAAAATATGTTTCCCCATCAATCAAAAACGGCATTGGCAACACCTTTATCCCCAGAATCTCCGCTTCCCTCTGCGTAATTCCACTGTTGCTGTCCGTCATAACACTAACTTTGCCCATAGTCCTCCTAATCCACTTCTTATTTTTTTCGTTACCACTTCATTGAACCATTATATATGAATTTTCAACGAAATACAACAACGTGATTTTCCACCCGCCTATTTCGTTTTGTTTTAGCCTGTTACATGACATTATTCTAGTATTCCCGATTACAGCTTTTTAAAAATCACAATTATTGGATTCGATAAGTCTAGTAGTTGACGGTTGATTTTTTTCGTGTATACTAATGATAGCAGAACATTATTTTGACACAGCAGAAAGGAACAGCATCCATATGCACCGATTTTTACGCGCAATAGGATTTAGCAAGATAAAATCCCGTCAGGAACTGGAACCGATTCTCGGAAAAATCATGAACCAGCCGGATAAAAAGAAAAAAATTCAATTGGCATCAAATAATATTTATACAGAATTTGCAATGGAATTTGGCGGACAGGTTGGCATTACTATCCGTGGAGAATACGATGAAAAAGGATTTTTCTATATGGAGCATTACTTTCCATACTGTGAAAGTCGGTTAATCACTTCATCAGAAGACATCACAGTAAATAAACGTGTAGATTCCAACGCCTTTACTGGAATGTGTGATGATTTGCGCCTGGGAATCTCCATGATCTTCTACCTGCAGAATGCTGTAGAATACCTTGCACTTCATGTAGAAGACAATACCCCGCACAAGGCAAAGCTTACTTTGTCCGGTCTTTCCCTGAAAGGTACTATTCTTCTTGGCGTTTACCATGATGCCCAGATGCAGGAACGGCACAACAAACGATACCAGAGACGAAACCGCCTGATTGCCAAGGCAAAAAATGGCGATCAGAATGCCATTGATGATTTGACACTGGAGGATATTGACATTTCTGCCAAAATCCACAACCGCATTAAGGAAGAAGATTTGTATTCCCTGGTCGAAACCAGCTTTATTCCCTATGGTTCGGAATCTGACCACTACTCAATTCTGGGTATTATCGTAAACTGGTCCGTTATCCAGAACACCCTAACTAATGAAGATGTGTACCAGATGCTTTTAAACTGCAATGACATTCTGATGACTGTCTGCATCAACAAAATTGATTTGCTTGGAGAACCAATGATCGGATGCCGCTTCAAAGGAGTGATTTGGATGCAGGGACATGCAGATTTTCAAAAAATCTAAGGTAAAAGGACACCGCCTATGCTGGTGTCCTTTTTGTCTGGCATTTTCAACAGTTGTTTATTTTTCCGGATGTACATCACAGATTTTCCCATTGACATTGTATGCCACAGTATTCTTCGTATCTGCCGTCTCCGAAGTCTCATTTTTTTGCAGCAGCACCTTATAATGCACATCCTCCTTTGGGCATGTTTCACTTGCCAGTTCACCGCTTTCCTCACAAAATGCGTATTTTACATGACAGGTGCATTTCCTGTCTGGCTCAGTTCCCATTGCAAAGTACTCTTCACAAATCGTATTTCCGCCCACTGCCTCATCACAAAGCCCCTGCACCGCAAGATTCCCACATTTACCACAGATACGGCGCATTAAAATATCTGTCTCCTTTTTGAAGCTGCCATCAAACCTTTTCGTATGCTGATGAATCCTCTCCATAATTTCCCGCCAGATATTCATATAATAACCCGACGGCTTTCCTTTTCCACCTTTCTCCACACCGCACCAGATTCCTGCCGTATAATACGGTGTATAGCCTTCAAACCATGAGTCTTTTTTTGATGCCGCATTCGTACTATTTCCAGCCACCTCGGTTTCTATATTCTGAAATTTCGCCGCTTTGGCATTCCCATCCTGAATGGCTTCCTTCATAACATCTGTCAAAAGCCACGCCGTATCCTTCTTGATCACTCTGTTCGCCGATGCATTATTATCCAAAAGGACACTCCCATCCCCATCCACAATCCTTGTGTAAAAGCGTGGTTTATGATACACGCCCTCATTTGCAATAGCAGCATATGCGGCCGTTAATTCCAGATTGGTAACCCCCTCATTCAATTCTCCCAATGCCATCTTCGGCTGCAAATCACTGTAAATACTTCCATCCTCACTCTCCCCGCGTGCAACAATCGATGTAAGGCCAAATCTTTTCAAAAACACATATCCGGTCTGAACAGAAATATCCTGCAGCGTTCTGACCGCCGGTATATTTTTCGCATTCACAATCGCAGTACGCATAGTCATCCAGCCATCAAATTTGCCATTCTGGGATAAAAGCGTGTTCTCAAGCCCACGCACACTGTATGGCGCGTCATCCTGAACACGCCCCAGCGTGATTCCAGCCGTATCAAGCGCAGGTGCATAAGTAGACAGCATGGCAAGCACAGAACCCGGCTGGCACTTAAGCTCCGTCGCCCTGTTAATCCCATTGCTGGCCGCCTTTTTCCCCCGTCCCCCAACAATTGCCTTGACCTTTCCTGTGGACTGCTCAATCAGGACGAAAGATACCTGCAGTTTATGGGACAGCTCCGCAGCAGAATAAAAACGTTCTGAATTGATTACCTGCTCGCAAATCTTCTGCAATGAGGACTCCTGGCAGGTATAAATACGCAGCCCGCGATGATACAGCGCATTATATGCCTCTGTCTGGGAATACCCCAGGTTCTCTTTTAAATCCTGAATCACCTGCTCCACAACAGCATCCGTATAATAAGAATCCGTATACTCATTAACCGTTATCCTTGTATCATTTACTTCCTTAATCCGAAGATAAACACTGTCCCCAAGCGCCTCCTCATAATCATCCTCCGAAATATATCCCTCATCCAGCATATTTTTCAAGACCAGCCTGCGCCTTTGCGCATTCTTTTCCTGATTTGTAATCGGATTAAATTCCGCCGAATCAGTGACTGCCGCCGCAAGGACAGCCGCCTCCGAAATATTGACTTCCGCAATATTCTTACCAAAGTACCGCTTTGCCGCCTCCTGGACCCCTGTCACATTTTGTCCCAGATTAACTGTATTCAGGTAATACTCAAGAATCTTGGACTTATCCAGATTATCTTCCAGTTGTATAGCCAAGTACTGCTCCCTCACCGCAGTACTGATATCTTCCACAAAATTTTTCCCATTGGTCCCCCCCAGAATCTGATTCTTAATCAACTGCTGGGTAATTGTACCGGAAGTTTCTTTAGCGCCCTCACTGCGCCCGAAAGTAGCAAAATAGATATAACTGAGCACCCCCAGCATATCCACGCCATGATGTTCGTCAAAACGTTTATCCTCTATCGCCACAACTGCCTTCTTCATACATTCCGGAATCTCATCAACAGACACATATTCCTGAACAGCATCACCCGCACTTAGCGTCTGAATTGCCTTTCCGGTGCTGTCATACAATGTGCTTGCGTGCCCTCTGACCAAAATATCCGATTCCCCTATCTCCGGTGTACTGTCAATCATCCCCCGTACTGCTCCTGACAGCCCAAAAACAGTCACCAGCAAAAATGTAATGACCAGAATAACCCCGCAATAAGTAATCCATTCTCCTATCTGATATTTTCTTTTCCGGTAAGAAGAGGTGATTTCCTTCTGCTTTCGTTTGACT
>CAYYGS010000225.1:0-4526 GCA_964471335.1 uncultured Jutongia sp. | reverse complement strand
ATCTTCCAGGGTTTCCGGGATCACTTGGCGGCCGTCGGTGCTTATGTCCTGTCCTGTAGGACATTATGCACCGCTACGTGAAGCCACGTAGCGAGAGCGTGTCCCGGAAAGCCCGGAAGCATGGCGCATGCCGCTCAGACAGGTTCTCCGCGGGCATATGGCATCGAAGCCCTGCAAGGCAAAGATATCCATCAAAGACTAAGCGTCTCCATCAGACCGACACCGTCTTCTCACGCGCTTTCTAAAGCAGCGGTAGCAAAAAGTGTTGGCGGCAGGACAGAAGAAAAATTAATTTTTTGACGGATAAGCAGGGATTATCCTGTCTGAAATTACTTTTAGGGCAGAGAAATTGTTGCATTTATTATGGCAAAAAATGTCCTAATTGCACAAATTTTCAAAAATTTAAAAAAAGGGCTTTTCAAACAAATTATTTTGTGCTATATTACAAAACAGTTAGATAAAGGCAAGGAACAAGGGCGTTCTCATGAAGATGAGTGCGCCCTTCGCCTTTTCTCAGCATGAAACCGGTAAAACGGACTAAAACTAAGAAGGAAGGATTATATTATGGAACAAAATGTAATTGAACAGGTATTTGGAACCGATGTGTTCAACGATGACGTAATGCAGGCAAAACTGCCGAAGGATGTATACAAATCCTGGAAAAAAACGATAGAAAACGGCGAGGATCTGAATCAGGATATTGCAAATGTCGTGGCACACGCCATGAAGGAGTGGGCTCTGGATCATGGCGCTACACACTACACGCATTGGTTCCAGCCAATGACAGGCATCACCGCTGAGAAGCATGACTCTTTCTTAAGTCCTGCCAGTGGCAGTAAGCCGGTTCTGGAATTTTCCGGCAAGGAGCTGATCAAGGGAGAGCCCGATGCCTCCTCCTTCCCTTCCGGCGGTTTGCGCGCCACTTTTGAAGCGAGAGGATATACGGCATGGGATTGTACCTCTCCGGCTTTCCTGCGGGAGGATGCTGCCGGCGTCACGCTCTGTATCCCTACAGCATTCTGCTCCTATACTGGCGAGGCACTTGATAAAAAGACACCGCTGCTCCGCTCTATGGAGGCTCTCAGCAAACAGGCCGTCCGCCTTCTGAGGCTTTTCGGCTATGACGATGTAAAAAAAGTGTCCTGCTCGGTAGGTCCCGAACAGGAGTATTTCCTGGTGGACAGGGATAAATATTTACAGCGTAAAGATCTGATTTTCACCGGACGTACCTTATTTGGTGCACCGGCGCCAAAGGGACAGGAGCTGGATGACCACTACTTCGGTACAATCCGTGAGCGTATCGCTGCATTCATGAAGGACTTGAACATAGAGCTCTGGAAGCTGGGGATCCTCTCCAAGACACAACATAACGAGGTAGCGCCTGCACAGCACGAAATGGCTCCGATCTTTGCGACTGCCAATATCTCTACGGATCACAACCAGCTTGTCATGGAGGTCATGAAAAAGGTTGCCAGAAGGCATAACCTGGAGTGCCTCCTCCACGAAAAGCCATTCGCCGGCGTCAACGGCTCCGGTAAACACAATAACTGGTCTATCGTGACAGATACCGGCATCAACCTGTTAGATCCCGGTAAAAGACCGCATGAGAACACTCTGTTCCTACTCGTACTCGCAGCCATCATACGTGCTGTAGATGAACATGCAGAGTTACTGCGTCTGTCTGCTGCAAGCCCTGGAAATGACCACAGGCTTGGCGCTAACGAGGCACCGCCGGCTATTGTCTCTATCTTCCTGGGAGAACAGCTGGAGGACATCATCGAGCAGATCATAAAGGGCGATGTTTCTTCCTCTATCCATGGAAGCAAGCTGGATACCGGCGTTCATGTCCTTCCCGTCATCAAGAAGGACGCCACGGACAGAAACCGTACCTCACCTTTCGCATTTACCGGAAATAAATTTGAGTTCCGTTCGCTTGGTTCTTCCATGTCAATTTCCGGCCCGAACTTTACATTAAACACAATGGTAGCCGACGTCTTCCAGGATTTTGCAGATGAACTGGAGCAGGCAGATGACTTTGACGAAGCAGTCAAGCAGCTGATCCATAGGACTGTCACCAAGCATCAGCGCGTCATCTTCAACGGCGACGGCTATGCAGACGACTGGGTATCCGAGGCAGAACGCCGCGGGCTTCCGAATGTAAAATCTATGGTAGAAGCAATTCCATATCTGGTATCCGACAAGAGCGTGAAGCTCTTTGAAAGACAGAATGTGCTTACAAAGGCCGAGCTGGAATCAAGAGCAGAGATCAATTATGAATTCTACTCTAAGACGATCAACATTGAGGCGAAGACCATGATCGATATGGCAGGAAAACAGTATATTCCTACGATAATCAAATACAGCACCAGCCTGGCACAGTCAATCAACAGCATCCAGACTGCCTGCCCTGCCGCCGACGTCACTGTACAGACAGAGTTGCTGAAGAAAACCTCTGAACTGATGGCAAAGGCACAGACCGCCCTGATCGAACTGGAAAAAGTCGTTGATACCGCTAACAAAATGGAAGACGGTCAGGAACAGGCTCTTTTCTTCAAAAACACAGTGTTTGATGCAATGGAAGCTCTGCGTGCCCCGATCGATGAGTTGGAAATGATTGTTGATAAATCCGCATGGCCGGTACCGACCTACGAGGATCTCCTCTTCGAGGTATAAAGAAACAGATAAATTCAATGCAAAAAATAAAACGGCGTCTGTTTGAATACAAATTCAAACAGACGCCGTTTTATTTTTCAACCTAATCTGCCGTAATAACCGTTCCCGTCTTACCACGCACTCCGGCCAGCGCCGTATGCAGGCTCGTGATTATCGACTTTCGGTCCGGCGAAGAGGACGCAAAAGAGACAGCCGCCTCGACCTTGGGCAGCATAGCGCCACTCGTAAATTGTCCCTCTGCAATATATTTTGTAGCATCCTCCACAGATAATGCGTCAAGGAACTCTTCCTCCGGTGTGTTAAAATTCAGCGCCACCTTCTCTACCCCCGTCAGCAGAAGCAGAATATCCGCCTTGAGATCTTCCGCCAGCCGCGCACTCGTCAGATCCTTCTCAATCACGGCGCTGGCTCCCTTTAATCTCGTCCCCTGCTGCAAGACGGGAATCCCGCCTCCTCCGCAGGCAATCACGATCTGATCTGCGTCCAAAAGAGCCTTGACCGCATCCAGCTCATAAATCTCCATCGGACGGGGAGCCGCGATAATACGACGGTACTGGTCTCCCTCCTGGATGACATGATTGCCCTTCTTCTCCTCGGCACGCGCTTCCTCGGCCGTCATATGACGTCCAATCACCTTAGACGGCTGGCCAAAAGCGGCATCGAAAGGATCGACACGCACCTGTGTGATCAGTGTAGATACTGGCTTATAAATGCCCCTGTTTAAAAGCTCCGTGCGAATCGCATTCTGCAGGTCATAACCGATATAACCCTGCGTCATGGCACTGCAAAGAGACATCGGCGCCACGGTATTTTCCGGCTCCAGCCGGGAATATTCTGTCATGGCCGTATGTACCATACCTACCTGCGGACCGTTACTGTGTGTAATGACCACATGATATTTATTCTGTACCAGATCAGCAATCGCCTGGGCAGCACTTTTGACTGCCTCCTTCTGTTCCGGAAAAGTTCGACCCAGGGCACTGTGTCCCAGGGCAACTACAATCTTTTGATGACTCATGATAATCCTCATTTCTGCGCACGTTTTTCGCGCATGACGAGATTTGTGTGACGTGCGCGCAAAGCTAATTTCATCAGCTTACACAAATCCGGCTTAGGCGGTGTCTTTTACCGCCTTAGTGGAACTTCATTCTTTTCAACATACTTTATATTATCATAAATCAAAGAAGAATGGTAGTCCCGTGTGGTACTCTTCTGAAATCAACAGACAATATCGCTTACTACCTCATCCTGATAATAATGTGCCTGCCGTTCAAACATCGCGGCATATTGCCCCTGTCTGGCCATCAGCTCATCATGTGTTCCTTCCTCCAGGATCTGCCCATCTTCCAACAGGTAGATCCGATCCGCATCTCTTGTCGTAGACAGCCGGTGCGAAATAAAAATAATCGTAGCATCCTTTGCATTTTCCATCATATTTTGATTTAACTTGTACTCAGCCAGAGGATCTAACGCACTGGACGGCTCATCCAGAATCGCCAGGGAAAGTCTTCCTGTCTTTGCAAACATTCTGGCAATCGCTACCTTCTGGGACTCCCCACCGGACAACATTGTGCCGTCCTCCTGAAATTCCCTTGTCATATTTGTCTGAATCCCATTCGGCAGCCTCTCCAGCTTTTTGCTGAAATCAGCCATATCTAATGCAGATTTAATTAAATCTGCATTAGACTCTTCCACTTCATCCATCAGCACATTTTCTGCCAGAGTCGCGCCGTATATCTGATAATCCTGGAAGACCGCCCCAATGCACTCACGATATTCTTTGGTCGCGTAGTTCCGGATATCCTGTCCTCCATAGCAGATCGATCCCTCCGTCACATCATACAAACGCATGA
>CAYYGS010000224.1:0-4541 GCA_964471335.1 uncultured Jutongia sp. | reverse complement strand
ATCCTAGTTGTCTGATATTTGGTTATACGATTGCAAATAAGGTTCTGCATGTAGTGGCTGGAACAGACGCACAATGGCTTTATATTATTACAACGTATTATCCGAGTTCCGAACAGTTTGAAGATGATATGCGGACAAGGAGGGCAAAGTAATGTGTATGTTTTGTAAATGTGATTCTATAAAATCAAGTCTTACTACGCATGTGGTTAATTATAATGGAACTATTATTGTAATTAAGAATGTCCCTTGTGAAGAATGTGAACAATGCGGAGAAAAGTATTATACGGATGAAGTTGCTGAGAAAATAGAAAAAATGGTAGACTTTGCTAAGCAGATGATGCAGGAAATTGCGGTTTTGGATTATGCAAAGGTTGCGTAGAATAGGACTGTATTAGTATAAATAGCGCCCCTGGGGATTTTGGATACAGGGGCGTTTTTTCTTGTCAAAACAGACAGCAGAGACCTGTAGTGGCATTAAAGAATGGTTTGTCTGCATTCTTGGACACAGGGACATATTTCCCAATATGCATATAATTGCTAATGATGAGTTAGAACTGTCTTATAATCTTATTTTAAGTGCTACCATGTTTCAGCATTTGATTTATGAGATTGATGATAAGAACCAGCAGAAAATAAAATGGGGTATACAATCTGATTGTTGTTTGTGAGGTGAGCCGATTTATGCGTAATGCCAGGCTTGTTTTGGAATTGGTGGATGAGCTGATAAAGTATGAAGAAGATTGTTTGCCTTTTATCCATGATGATGATAAAATGTTTTTATTATTTAAATGAGGAGGAATATTATGGAACTGATAAATATTGAAATTTGCGTGCCGAAAGAAATGAAAACATTTCTTTTGAATGAAAATAAATTAGATGATATTAAAAGCAAAAAAGTCTGAAAGAAATAGTATTTTACACCACCATCCCAAAGGAGGATAGAGAAATGCAGATATTAATCATACGTCATGGAGACCCGGACTACGAGAGGGATTCTCTGACCGAAAAGGGCTGGAGAGAGGCGCAGTGCCTGGCGGACAGGCTTTCGAAGCTTGATGTGAAGGAGTTTTATGTGTCGCCGCTTGGACGTGCGAAGGATACAGCGTCGCTTACGCTGAAGAAAACGGGGCGGGAGGCGACGGAACTTCCGTGGATGCAGGAATTTATCCGGGCCAAAATCGCCCGGCCGGATGCAGCCGATAGGACGATTGCCTGGGACTGGCTGCCACAGGACTGGATGACGGAGGAAGCCTTTTATGACAGGCAGAAATGGCTGGATACGCCGGTTATGCAGGACAGTGATATCCGGCAGGAATATCAATGGGTGGCAAACGGGCTGGATCAGCTGTTGGAACAGTATGGTTATGTTCGCGATGGCAATTATTATCGGGTAGAGCGGGAGAATACAGATCGTATCGTGTTGATTTGCCATTTTGGGGTACAATGTGTTATGCTCAGCCATCTTCTCGGAATATCGCCGATGATATTGTGGCACGGTTTTTGCGCGGCGCCTACCTCGGTGACGACAATCAATACCGAGGAGAGGAGGAAGGGGATCGCCTCCTTCCGGGTGGCTTCCTTTGGAGATGTTTCGCATTTATATGCGGCTGGGGAGCCGGTTTCTTTTCAGGCGAGATTCTGTGAATATTATGGTAAGGAAGGGGAGAGAATTGACTGACCCAACCTTACAAAATTGTAACCTTGTGTAATTTTAAAAGAACGACAACTCCTTTCGGGGCAGATATACTATATCTCAGTACAGATTAAGGTGTCAAAGGCCTCTTTGTTACTTTAATCTGCGCGAAGCGTGACGCGCGTGGTTCGGTATGATAATAAAGGACTCTGCAGTGAGAACTTTGTTGTATTGGAATTGACAGATATGGTTCTGGCAGGAATGGAGGGTTTGTATGGAATCAGTATTAAAAATTGATCAGATTGAGAAGTATTATGGAAGTAAGTCGAGTCTGACGAAGGCGTTGGATCAGATTTCTTTCGAGGTGGATCAGGGTGAATTTGTTGCAATCATGGGGGCTTCCGGCAGCGGAAAGACGACACTTTTAAATTGTATTTCAACGATTGACCGTGTGACGTCCGGACATATTATGGTAGGGAATCAGGATATTACGAAGCTTAAAGGGAATGCGCTGAACCAGTTCCGAAGAGAGGAATTAGGATTTATCTTTCAGGATTTCAACCTTCTTGACACGCTGACGGCCTTTGAGAATATTGCGCTGGCGCTTTCGATTCAGAATGTGAGGGCAAGGGTGATTGAGGCCAGGGTGCGCGAGGTGGCTGAGGAACTCGGCATTACGGATGTATTGGAGAAATATCCCTATCAGATGTCAGGAGGACAGAAGCAGAGAGTGGCCTGTGCAAGGGCGATCATTACCAGTCCGCGTCTTGTGCTGGCGGATGAGCCGACAGGGGCACTGGATTCTAAATCTGCACGCATGCTTTTGGAGAGATTTCAGTATCTGAATCAGGAGAGAAAGGCGACCATTCTTATGGTAACGCATGATTCCTTTACGGCTTCGTATTCATCTCGTGTGATTTTTATTAAGGATGGCAGGATATTTAATGAGATTCTGCGGGGCAGCTCCTCCCGAAAGGAATTCTTTAATGAGATCATTGATGTGGTCACTTTGTTGGGAGGTGATGTCAGTGATGCTCTTTAAATTATCTGTAAAAAATATCCGGAGAAGCATGAGAGATTATGCCATCTATTTTTTTACATTAATCATAGGTGTTTCGGTTTTTTATGTGTTTAATTCTCTGGAGACACAGACTGTTATGATGAAAATGAACGAGAGTACACAGTCTATCATCGAGCTTATGAATAATATGCTTTCCGGTGTGAGTGTCTTTGTGTCCATGATTCTGGCATTCCTGATTATTTATGCCAGCCGGTTTCTCATCAAGCGGAGGAATCGGGAATTTGGTGTCTATATGACGTTGGGGATGGGCAGGCGCAAGATTTCCATGATTCTCTTTTTGGAAACACTTTTGATTGGTTTAATCTCTCTGGTGATCGGTCTGCTGGTCGGCGTCGGTCTTTCGCAGATGATGAGTGTACTGGTGGCAAATATGTTTGATGCAGAGATGACGAAATATCAGTTTGTATTTTCGCGGGAGGCCTGCGTCAAGACCATGATCTATTTTGGCGTGATGTATCTGTTTGTCATGATATTTAATACCGTAAATATCAGCCGGTTAAAGCTGATTGACCTGTTGCAGTCCGGACGTCGGAATGAGACAGTAAAAATGAAGGATCCGTGGGTGTGTACCGCTGTATTTCTTGTGTCGGCAGTGCTTTTGGGCGTCGCCTATTATCTCGTGACGGACGGCATAGATAAGATGCAGAATTTCGATATGATATATGTTCCCATAGCGATGGGAATTGTCGGTACCTTTCTCGTGTTCTGGTCGTTGTCAGGGCTTATGCTTCGGATCGTGACATCATTAAAGGGAATTTATTTCCGGCAGCTTAATAGCTTTACACTGCGTCAGATCAGCAGCCAAATCAATACGATGGTATTTTCCATGAGTATTATCTGTCTGATGCTCTTCGTGACGATCTGCATCCTGTCATCAGCTCTTTCGCTGCGCAATTCCCTGAATGCACAGATCAGAGAGCTGGCGCCGGCTGATCTGATGCTGACAAAGAAGATGCATTTGGATCAGAGCGAGCGCAAAGAAGGGATGAATCAAAAGCAGATAGACAGTTCGGACATGACGATCCTGGAGCTTCTAAATGAATTAGGAGTCAATACAGATAAAGTCTTTCGGGAATGTGTCACCTATCCGATTTATAAATCGGATGAGCTGACCCTTGGGACGACGCTTGGCAGCCGTCTGGAGGAGGTTTTAAAACAGTATAGATATATACAATATGATTCGCCGGAGGAGATTGTGGCGATCAGTGATTATAATAAGGCGGCAGAGATGTATGGTAATGAGAAACATACACTGGATCCCGGCCAGTATCTGATCATAGCTGATTTTGAAAGCATGGTTCAGATCAGAAATGAAACGTTGGCACTTGGGGAAAAGCTGTCTGTATTCGGACACGAGCTGACGCCGAAATATAAGGAGTGCCAGAACGGTTTTCTGGAGATGGCAGCCAATCATATCACGACAGGCATTATCGTTGTGCCGGATGAAGTGGTCGAGGGGCAGCAGGTATATACGGACAACATCATTGCAAATTACAGGGCGAAGACGGAGGAGGAAAAGGAAAAAATTGAAAATAAGATCAACCGGCTGGATCAGTATAAGAAGGATTACCTTCTGCCGGATGGAACAAGCCTGATTACGATTCGGGCAGCGGGAATAGGACTTGGCGGATTGGCTACTTTTATCGGATTGTATCTGGGAATTATCTTCCTGATATCCAGTGGTGCGATTCTGGCGTTGAAGGAATTGTCTGAAAGCGCAGATAATGTGGAGAGATACCGTATGCTTGGTAAGCTGGGTGCGGATCAGCAGATGATTCATAAGGCGCTTTTTCGGCAGACAGGAATCTTCTTTTTCTGTCCGCTTCT
>CAYYGS010000223.1:0-4571 GCA_964471335.1 uncultured Jutongia sp. | reverse complement strand
TTGGGGAGTCTGTCAGGCTTTCGGTAAAAAAGGTATCAAAGAAACAGATAAAGAAAAAAGTATTTCGCAGCAATAAACGCAAAGTGGCGTCTGTCAGTAAGTCTGGCAAGGTAACGGCAAAGAAGGAAGGAAAGGCAGTAGTGACCTGTGTTCTGACCTTGAAAAATAAGCGTAAATATAAGCTTCGCTGCCGTGTTACGGTAGAGGATGCCTGGGAGGCAGAGGACAATGAGACTCAGATGCCTGTGGAGACAGGAGCTTCTGCACAGCCGTCTGCCGCTGTGACAGTACAGCCTGGACAGACTGTCGTGCCGACAGGAAGCGGAGCACCACAGGAGACGGCTGCGCCAAATGAGAGCACAAGTCCACAGGAAAGCGGCCAGCCGGGAGAGAGCGGTAATCCGCAGAAGAGCGAGAAGCCATCGGAGAGTGGAGCGCCGCAGAAGACGACTGCGCCGAATGAGAGTACAAGTCCACAGGAAAGCAGCCAGCCGGGAGAGAGTGGAGCACCACAGGAGACGACTGCGCCGAATGAGAGCACAGATCCGCAGGAAAGTAAGGCTCCAATCACGACTACAAAACCGGTGGGAGAGCATCTGTCTGCGAATGGGATTTTGACAAGTGATAATGGCGAGATGCGTGAGGACATGACTGCTTTTACACTTATACATGAAATGGGGATCGGCATTAATCTGGGAAATACGATGGAGTCTGTGGGTGATTGGATATCCCCAAATTCTGTGTCTAATTATGAGAAGGCATGGGGAGCGCCGATTACAACGCAGAAGATAATCAGCGGAATGAAGCAGGCGGGATTTTCCTCCATCCGTATTCCGGTTGCATGGTCAAATATGATGTCATCGGATGGAACTTATCAGATCAATGAGGAATACTTTAACAGGGTAGAAGAAATCATGAATTATGCCCTGTGCGAGGATATGTATGTCATTGTAAACATTCATTTTGATGGCGGCTGGTGGGCACGGTTTGGCTCAAAGGATGCATCCGAGAGAGAAGCCGCGATGGAGAAATACAAAGCCATGTGGACGCAGATCGCTAACCGGTATCAGGAATATTCTGACAAGCTGATTTTTGAATCGGCCAATGAGGAACTTGGATCGCGTTTAAATTCGACAGATGATTATGCGGGCTCCGGGTATTTTACATCTACAAGCCAGCTGTATGAAATGGTAAACAAGATCAATCAGACCTTTGTGAATATCGTGCGTGGAACAGGAGGAAATAACAGTAAGCGTTATCTGCTGCTGGCAGGTTACAATACAGATATTGCAAAGACATGTGATGGAGCTTATGAGATACCGGAGGACACCATTGCGGATCATCTCCTGGTTTCAGTTCACTATTATTCGCCGGCGATCTATTGTCTTGCCGACAGCAAAGATAATAGCTGGGGATACACGGATTCCTGGGGAACAGATGCAGATATACAGGAGATGAAGGATGAACTGGAAAACCTGAAAATCTGTTTTACGAATAAGGGAATTCCTGTGATTATCGGAGAATATGGTGTAGCGGCGGATGTTGAAAACGGACATATCAAGGAGGGACGGGATAAGTTTTTCCGGACGATCTGCGAGTACTCTTTGGAGAATGGGATTTGTCCGGTGCTCTGGGATATTACTGATCCAATCAATTGTGTATATAATCGTTCAACCTGTAAAATGAATCAGGATAATGAGGCAAAGGTTTATCAGGAGCTGGCAGAGAAGGCGGCTAATTCGGACATTTTTGTGCCAGTAGCCAAAGATGCAGCGCCTTATTGGACAGGAACGGTTGCTATCAATGGTTGGAATCCTGTAGCGCCGACTGCCGGAGAGGGTTGTACTTTTACGCTGTCACAGATGGGAGCGACATATAGTATTTCCCAGGTGAATTGGGATGATTTTGAACATCCGGTAATTGTTCTGCATGCTGAGAATAGTTCCGGAAGTGTTACCTGCAATTTTAGCAGAAAACTTAATCAAAGTAATGAGTATTGGCCGTATATTGATAAGCCAGAGAAAAGTGTAACATGGAATATGTCAAAAGATATCGAGATTGACCTGTCTTCTCTGGAATTACAGAAGAAACAGTCGCTCTACTTTGGACTCGGGATAGAAAATTTGCAGACACAGCTTACGATGACAGTTTTGGAAAAGAAAAACTAAGATGAAATGGAGATTCCTATGAGAAAAAAGTACGGTGTAGTTTCGTGGATTGTGGTAGCGGCGATGATTGTTTCTGCCTTGCAGACACCGCAGAGGACATCTGCAAGGAGGTTGGAGATGGAGAACTGTGGAGTATTTAAGGTGATGCCGATAGGAAGTACTTTTCAGCTTAAAGTGAGTGGTAAAGCATCGGGGGTGAAGTATACTTCTGGAAAGGAGAAGGTGGTATCTGTCTCCAGAGACGGCTTTCTCCGTGCGGAAAAAAAGGGAACGGCGATCATAAGGGTACAAAGAGGAGGGCAGAAGGCGCGGCTGAAGATTCAGGTTAAGCCGCCGACCGGCTATACGATTTCTAAGACGGCAGGTACCTATGCGGGATCAGTGAAAACGCAGATAACGGCAAAGAAAGGTTATACGGTTTATTATACGACAGGAAAGAAATTTAAACAGGGAAATGCTATACGGGCAGGCAGGAGCAAGACATTTGTATTTCGAAGAACCAACACATTAAAGATTTATGCGCTGAGTTCTTCGACCAGAATGACAACCGTAAATCTCAATAAAACAGAGCGCTTTAGTCAGTCGCGTGGAGATTACCTGTATAGGATCGTAAAGAAAAGTGAGGTTTCACCTTCTGTGGAGCCGGTTGTTACCGCTGGTCCCGCTGGACCGCAGGAAACGGTCATTCCGCAGGAAACTGCTGTGCCGACGACCGGGGCTGCCGTGGCGCAGACGATAGAACCACAGTTGCCCGCAGGATCTGATGCAGGAGCAGCATCCGGAGGAGCTGTCCAAAAGATTTCGGAGGGGCTGTCAATGGAAGAATGCGGAGAAAGCGTTTTCCGCATGACGTGTTATGGCGGCAAAGCCATTATATTTAAAAGAAAAAAATAAAAGATTACATGGATTAAGCGTACAAGCTTACAAAACTTCGCAGACTGAAGCAGGTATGGAGGGGCAAGATGGAAAACCGTATTTTAGTTGTGGATGACATGGAGATCAATCGTGATATTCTGGAGGAAATTCTAAAGACGGAATATCTGGTAATGAAAGCAGATAACGGGAAAGAAGCGATGGAGGCACTACATAAATATGATGATGATATTTGTGCCGTTCTTCTGGATCTAGTTATGCCAGAGATGGACGGGTTTGCAGTGCTTTTAGAAATGCAGGAGGAGGGATTTTTAGATTATATCCCCGTGTTAGTAATCAGTGGGGAAACCTCTCTCGATACGGAAAAGAAATGTTTTGATTATGGTGTGGCAGATTTCATTCAGAAACCATTTGAGAGGTCTATTGTTAAGCGGCGTGTCAATAACGTGGTGAACTTATTTGCTTACCAGAATCAATTGGAGAACAGACTGGCCAGACAGGCAGATATTCTGCGGAATCAGAACCGTATCTTACAGATGCAGGCGCGTAAGCTGCAGGAAAATAATACAAAGATTATTGATGTTTTGGGAAATGTTGTAGAATCAAGAAATCTGGAGAGCGGGGAACATATCCGGCGGGTGAAGGGATTTGTCTGGCTGCTCGGACGCCAGATGATGAAGGATTATCCGGAGTATGGGCTGACGAGAGAGATGGTGGATATGATCGCAGAGGCAAGTGCATTGCACGATATCGGCAAGATCGCAATACCGGATAATGTTCTGCTCAAGCCCGGCAAGCTGACAAAAGAGGAATTTGACTTGATGAAGACGCATACGACAAAGGGATGCGATATTCTAAATGGAATCGACGGGATCTGGGAAGAGGATTACCGTAAACTGAGTTATGACATCTGCCGACACCATCATGAACGGTATGATGGACGGGGATATCCGGATGGACTGCAGGGAGATGATATTCCGATTGCCGCACAGATTGTTTCGGTGGCAGATGTCTATGATGCTTTAGTAAGCGAGCGTGTGTACAAGGGCGCTTATTCCAAGGAAGAGGCATATGATATGATTGTGCAGGGAGAATGTGGGACTTTTTCTCCTAAGCTTTTGGAGAGCCTGCGCAAGGTTCGCGGAGAATTTGAATGTCTGGCAGATAATAATCAGATAGAAAGATCATAATGCTTTGCAACTTGGATATGCCAGAAAGAATGGCAGGAAATATGATAGAATAAAAGCTGCTGTGACGGGTATACTATCCTTATTATGTAAAAGAAAAGGAGTAGGGTAAATGGCCGTTGATTTTAAAAGCAGTGAGACAAAGGATAATTTGATGCGTGCATTTGCGGGAGAAAGCCAGGCGAGGAATCGTTATACATTTGGGGCGGAGCAGGCGCGCAAGCAGAATGAGTATGCTGTGGCAGAGTTATTCCTGTATACGG
Organism: uncultured Jutongia sp.; assembly: GCA_964471335.1. GTDB lineage: Bacteria > Bacillota > Clostridia > Lachnospirales > Lachnospiraceae > Jutongia. The sequence goes on along the minus strand of CAYYGS010000223.1, from coordinate 80 downwards.
CGGAGCAGGAGAAGGCACATGCACAGGTGTTTTATAACCACTTGCAGGAGATGTCAGGGGAGACCATCCATGTTCATGGC
>CAYYGS010000222.1:0-4590 GCA_964471335.1 uncultured Jutongia sp. | reverse complement strand
CCGGTGGACGGTGTGGTGCTTGAGGGTAGCAGTGCTGTTAACGAGGCGGCCCTGACCGGTGAAAGTATTCCCGCAGATAAGGGCGTTGGAGATGACGTATCGGCCGGGACAGTGAATCAGTCGGGATTCTTACGCTGCGAGGCGTCGCGTGTCGGGGAGGATACGACGCTGTCCCAGATCATACAGATGGTTAGTGATGCGGCGGCAACAAAGGCTCCGATTGCGAAGGTGGCGGACAGAGTGTCCGGCGTGTTTGTACCGGCTGTCATTCTCATTGCCCTTGTCACGGCTGCTGTATGGCTTTTGACAGGGCAGGATGTGGGATTTGCACTGGCGAGGGGTATTTCTGTGCTTGTGATCAGCTGTCCCTGTGCGCTGGGGCTTGCTACGCCTGTTGCGATTATGGTAGGCAGCGGCGTCGGTGCGCGAAACGGTATTCTCTTTAAGACGGCAGTATCTCTGGAGGAGACGGGAAAAGCGGATATTGTTGTTTTGGATAAGACCGGTACCATCACGGTGGGAGAGCCGGCGGTTACGGATGTAATAGCAGCGGATGGTTTTTCGGTGGAGCAGCTTTTGGAGGATGCATATTCACTCGAGAGGCAGAGTGAACACCCGCTGGCAAAGGCTGTGATCTCATATGGGGAGCAGGAGGATATTCGTCCGCATGATATCGAAAACTTTAATGCTTTGCCCGGAAACGGCTTGTCGGCAACGATGAATGGTGTTAAACTGACAGGAGGTAGTCTTTCGTTCACCAGCGGCCTGACAGAGCTTCCCGAAACGCTGATATCTCAGGCAGAACGCCTCTCGGAAGAGGGGAAAACGCCTCTGCTTTTTACGAGAGGAAGCAGGCTGACCGGGATGATCGCCGTGGCAGACCAGATGAAAGAGGAGAGCCCGGAGGCGGTGCAGCAGCTTCGTGACATGGGTATCCATGTTGTGATGTTGACCGGTGACAATGAGAGAACGGCACGTGCAGTGGGTGAGCGTGTCGGTGTCGATGAGGTGATTTCCGATGTGCTGCCGGATGGCAAGGAGAGTGTGATCCGCAGCCTGAAGGAACAGGGGCGCGTGATTATGGTCGGAGATGGGATCAATGATGCGCCGGCATTGACGAGGGCTGATATCGGGATTGCGATCGGCGCAGGGACGGATGTCGCAATTGATGCTGCTGATGTGGTGCTGATGAAGAGCAGGCTGAGCGATGTGCCGGCGGCTGTCCGCCTGAGCAGAGCCGCTCTGCGAAATATTCATCAGAATCTCTTCTGGGCATTTTTCTATAATGTAATAGGGATTCCGCTGGCGGCCGGCATTTGGATTCCTGTCTTTGGCTGGAAACTGAATCCTATGTTTGGTGCGGCGGCAATGAGCCTGTCGAGTTTCTGCGTCGTGACGAATGCGTTGCGGCTGAATCTGCAAAGCAGTATTCGTCCCCGGGGTATGTCGCAAAACGACGTGTTGCAAAGTGTGAATGAAAAACCCATTCACACTGTTTGTGCCAGCAAAGCTGGCGTGTTGGAAAGTGTAGAACATTTTATGGAAAAGGAGAGTATTATGACAAAAACGATGAAAATTGAAGGTATGATGTGTGGACATTGTGAGGCGAGGGTGAAAAAAGCCCTGGAGGCACTGGAGCAGGTGACGGAGGCAAAGGTCAGCCATGAGAGCGGGCAGGCTGTTGTATCCCTGCAGGAGGATCTGCCAGATGATGTACTTATAAGTACTGTGGAGGCACAGGATTATCAGGTGACAGCGATTGAGGCCTAGTTTTTCGTTGTACTAATACAGCGAACAATAACTGACTGGAAGTTTGACTTGCTTTTTGTTGCACAAGACAGAGAAAAAGGAGGTATGACGCATGCCGGGAGTCTTATTTGAGGGAGGGACATTCCGGGCTGTATTCAGCTGTGGTGTGATGGACTCGCTTTTGGATGCTGGTGTGATGTTTCCTTACTGTATTGGCGTATCCGCAGGAAGCGCGGATGCGGCGTCGTACATTTCGAAGCAGAGAGGACGTAACCTGGAGGTGTTGGAGCAGTATCGTAATGATAAGAGATACATGAGCCGGAGAAATATACTGAAGGGGGGGAGCATGTTCGGGATACAATTCGTATTCCGTGATATTCCTAATGTCCATGTACCATTTGATATGGAGACCTTTCAGAACTACAGCGGTCAATTTGTGATTGTGGCGACAGACGCGGAGACCGGGAGGGCGCATTATTTTTCCAAGGGGGATGTGGATGCCGATTTCCATGTGTTCCATGCGACCTGTGCACTGCCGGTCGTGCTGCCGCCTGCGCAGATTGCAGGCAGAGAATATTTTGACGGAGGATTGTCTAATCCGATTCCCGTAGACAAGCTGCTGCGGGATGGCAATGAAAAGGCGCTGATTGTCCTGACCAGGCCGAAGGGATATATCAAGGCCTGCCGTCGTTCTGATATCATTGCGGCGCGGATGCTGCAAAAGAAATACCCGGAGATTTCACGGGCGATCGTTCACCGCTACCGGAAATATAATGAGTCCGTCAAGCTGTGTGAGAAGCTGGAACAGGAAGGGAGAGCCGTTATTATCCGCCCGGATGGGCCGGTTGAGAGTCTTGAGAAGGATGTGGATGTGCTGCGCCGGACATGGCAGGAGGGCTATGATAAGGCCGGCGAAAACATGGAGCGGATACGTGCCCTGTGGCAGCCTTAGACATTTTTATGCAGATTTTATGGATTTTCTATTCCAATTTACGGAAATTTAGTATATAATGGCAATGTTTACAGTACGTTTGATAGCGCAATAATACGATATGGAGGATTTGAATATGTTAGTATCAGCAAAAGAAATGCTTACGAAGGCAAAGGCTGGCAAGTATGCGGTAGGTCAGTTCAATATTAACAATCTGGAGTGGACAAAGTCCATTTTACTGACGGCACAGGAATTAGAATCACCTGTTATCCTGGGTGTATCCGAGGGCGCAGGGAAATATATGTGCGGTTATAAGACGATTGTAGGGATGGTAAAGGGCATGATCGAGGAGTTAAATATTACGGTTCCGGTTGCCCTTCATCTGGATCATGGTTCTTTTGAGGGAGCGAAGGCCTGCATCAATGCAGGATTTTCTTCCATCATGTTTGACGGTTCCAGCCTTCCTATCGAGGAGAACATCCAGAAAACGACAGAGTTAGTAAATACATGTAACATTTTAGGACTCTCGCTGGAGGCAGAGGTTGGCTCCATCGGCGGTGAGGAGGATGGTGTCGTAGGTGCTGGTGAGTGTGCAGATCCGGAAGAGTGCAAGAGAGTGGCTGATCTGGGTGTGACAATGCTGGCAGCAGGAATCGGCAACATTCATGGTAAGTATCCGGACAACTGGGCAGGTTTAAGTTTTGAGACGCTGGATGCCATTCAGGCAAAGACAGGCGATATGCCGTTAGTTCTTCATGGTGGTACAGGCATTCCGGAGGATATGATCAAAAAGGCAATCTCCCTCGGTGTGGCTAAGATCAATGTAAATACGGAATGTCAGCTTTCCTTCCAGGAGGCAACACGTAAATATATCGAGGAAGGAAAAGATCTGCAGGGGAAGGGCTTTGATCCGCGTAAGCTCCTTGCGCCTGGCGCAGAGGCAATCAAGGCAACCGTAAAGGAAAAAATGGAATTATTCGGTTCTGTCGGAAAGGCTTTTTAGTCTTCGTCCATGAGACGGAGGTCAGGCTATCCGTAAAAGAATTATAGCAGACAGCTTTGCAGCCGATTGGCTGCAAGGTTGTTTTTTTACCTAATAGAAAATTGCGTGTAACATGGTGGTAATCAACCAAGAAATATAGAAGAGCTGTATTATGTGCTAAGCATGAACGGAGATTTTATATGAGTAAAAAGGAATTTCTTTCCCAGCTGAGGGAAGCATTAGAGGGTAATATTCCCATGAGCGACGTTGCAGAACACATAGAGTATTATGATAATTATTTTAAAGAAAGTGATCGGAGTGAGGAGGAGGTCTGCGAGGAATTGGGTGATCCGCGTCTGATTGCCAGGACGGTCATAGATTCCTTTGCCGCTTCAAAAGGACCTATGGCAGATTACTATATGGAACAGGCCCGCAGTGAATACAGCCGGTATGAGAGAGGGGAACAGGAGGAGGAACAGACAGAGAGATGGATTGATAAACTGTTCCGTTCACTTCTGTTTATGGCTGTCGTGATCGTGGTGGCGGCGGTTCTGCTCTTTCTTTTGAGAACAGCATTATATATTTTGCTTCCGGTTATGATAATCGTTCTTTTTGCAAAAATCATCAGAGATTTGTTTCAAAGATATTGACAGAGGGTCTGACAGCGTGATATTATCGCTATATTTGGTTCAATTATTTTGAAGGGTTTGAAGGAATGTACAGGATTATATGTAAAGATGGAAATGCAAAGCGTGCCGAATTGGAGACGGTTCACGGCACAGTGCAGACGCCGGTTTTTATGAATGTAGGAACAGTGGGGGCCATCAAGGGAGCCGTTTCGACACAGGATCTGGAGGAGATCAGGACACAGATCATGTTATGCAATACATATCATCTTCATGTGCGTCCCGGAGACGATGTGGTATAT
>CAYYGS010000221.1:0-4602 GCA_964471335.1 uncultured Jutongia sp. | reverse complement strand
GTGAAGTGTGCAAAAGACTGGGTGCCGGAGGACGTTTTGTCGGGATAGACCAGGATGAGACAGCAGTTGCCGTCGGACGGGAGAGACTGGAGGCGTATGGCAGCCGGGTCAGTATCGTTCGAAGCAATTACTCGGAGATGGTTTCTGTGCTGAGAGAACTGGGAATCAGAGGAGTTGACGGGATTTTGCTTGATCTCGGAGTGTCTTCGCATCAGCTGGATACGGCAGAGAGAGGATTTTCTTATCGGGAGGATGCACCTCTGGATATGAGGATGGATAACCGACAGGAATTGACGGCGGCAGATGTGGTCAACGGCTATTCTGAGAGCGAATTATTTCATTTGATTCGCAGATATGGGGAGGACAGGTTTGCAAAGAATATTGCGAAGCACATCGTGGCAGAGAGGCAGAAGGAGCCGATCGCGACGACGGGAAGACTCGCAGAGATTGTCAGCCAGTCGATTCCCATGAAAGTAAAAAAACAGGGAGGACACCCTGCAAAGAGGACTTTTCAGGCCATTCGGATTGAGGTGAACCAGGAGCTTACCGTGCTGGAAAATACGATCGGTGATATGATCGATCTGCTGAATCCTGGCGGGAGATTTTGTGTGATTACCTTTCACTCTCTGGAAGACCGCATCGTCAAGAATGCATTTCGGACGGCGCAGAATCCGTGTACATGTCCACCGGATTTTCCGGTTTGTGTCTGTGGAAAGAAGTCCAAAGGAACAATGCTTACGAGGAAGCCGAAGCTGCCTTTAGAGGAGGAGGTGGAGACGAATCCGCGTTCCAAAAGTGCTAAGCTTCGGATATTTGAACATATATAGGTCGGCTCCTGGCCGACACGACAAATTCATGCGGATTGGGGGATCCGTGGTTTGTTGAATAAGGAAGGCGGCGCAATACGGGCGCCGTCAGAATGTAACATGCAGTGGGGGCTGCAGTGTAACATAAACTGACATTTTATTTTCAGAGGGATGGAGGCGAGAAAAATGGCGACACAAAGGAATGGCCGGCGTGCAGGACATGCTGGCGCTCCGGGTCGTAGTGTATACGGCCGCGGGGGTTATGGAAACACATCTGGCAGGAATGGAAACGGCCGCCCGGGCAATGGGCAGGGTGGTTATGTCTATGACAACCTGGCGCGTCAGATGGAGGCTGTGCCGGAGCGGAGGAGACAGCCGGAGAGAAGGCGGAGAAGGCGTATACAGCCGCAGCCCAAGCCGGTGGCAATGCCTGGAATCAGTTCGGGGGCGTTTTTATTTTTGTCTCTGGCGATCGTGGTCTGCCTTTCCTTTTGTTTTTATTACCTGAGGATGCAGTCGGGACTCACACAGATGAAGAGCCAGGCGGCAGTTATCCAGAGCGAAATCGCACAGATGAGCGCAGATAATGCCGAGAAGAAGCAGCAGATCATGGATTCTGTGGATCTGGCAGAGGTATATGAGATTGCGACCGGTCAGCTCGGTATGGTTCAGGCGGTGGATAATCAGGTGTTTCGATATAGGAATAAAAAGAGCAATATGGTGAGACAATATGGTGATATTCCGTCTTCCCGTTGATTTTGAATGGAGCTGCATATGAGTAGGAAAGCTGTAGATACACGACATATGGTTAAGCGTGGCACCCGCACAATGCGCATAAGGCTGCTGATTGTGTTTGGTGCCATTTTTTTGATGTGCGTTGGACTGGCGGTGCGTATCGTGCTGTTGAACAAGGAGAAGGGTGACTCCTATCAGAAGAAGGTGCTGGCGCAGCAAAGCTATGTCAGCAATGTCATTCAATACCGTCGGGGAGATATTGTCGATGCGCATAATAATAAACTGGCGACCAGTAAGAAAGTGTTTAACTTGATCCTGGATCCGCAAGCGATTCTTGAGGATAAGAAATATTTGGATCCGACGAAGAATGCGCTGGCAGAGGTATTTGGCATTACAGGGGATACTTTACAGGAGATCTTGTCGGATAGCCCGAAATCGCGCTATTATCAGATGAAGGAATATAAGGCGTTGGATAAGGATTCCGTAGAAAAGATGGAGGCTCTGCAGGAGAAGGATGATAATATTAAGGGAGTCTGGTTTGAGGAGGAATATAAGCGGGAATATCCCTATTCTACAGTGGCATGTGATGTGATTGGATTTTGCTCGGATACGAATACGGGCGCATGGGGGATTGAAAATCAATATAATGACCAATTGAATGGAACTTATGGCAGGAGGTATGGCTATTATGATTCCGGCCTGAATCTGGTGCAGACAGTAAAGGCGGCGACGAATGGCTATACGGTTAAGTCCACGATTGATGTCAATGTGCAGGGAATTATGGAACAGCATATTGAGAAATTTATGCATGACATTGGTGCAAAGAATGTGGGTTGTATCCTGATGAATCCTAAGACGGGCGGGATTATCGCGATGGGCTCCGACCCGGTATATGATTTAAATTCTCCCAGAGATCTGAGCGGCGTGTATTCTCAGGAGGAAATTGATGCCATGAGTGAGGAGGAGCAGTTAGAGGCGTTAAACGAGTTGTGGAGGAATTATTGTATCAGTGATTCCTATGAGCCGGGCTCTACCTATAAGCCGATTACGGTGGCAGCCTGTCTGGACGAGGGGACGACATCGAAGAACCGCTCCTATGTCTGTGATGGCGGCCAGCAGGTGGCAGACTTTTATATTAAGTGCGTGGCACACAAGGCCGGCGGCCACGGAACGATCAATCTGGGGCAGTCGTTAATGGTATCGTGCAATGATGCATTGATGCAGCTGGGAGCTTCTCTGGGCAAGACGAAATTTCTTGATTATGTGAATCGCTTTGGATTTGGAAGAAAGACGGGAATTGATTTGCCGGGCGAGGCGACTGGAACAATATTCAACAAGGATACGATGCATGCGACAGAGCTGGCGACATCCAGTTTCGGGCAGAGCCAGACTGTGACGATGGTACAGATGGCGGCGGCATTTTCTGCCGTAGTGAATGGTGGAAATTATTATCAGCCACATGTCGTGGATGAGATTTATAGTGATTCGGGGGCGCTTATTCAGTCAAATGATAATCTTCTGGAGAGCAGGGTGATCACGGAGGAGACGAGTAAGATGATACGCGGCTTTCTGCTTGATACAGTAGAAGAGGGAACGGCTGATCCGGCAAAGGTCAAAGGGTACAAGATCGGTGGAAAGACAGGAACAGCGGAGAAGGCTCCTCGTGGCCATGACAATTATCTGGTGTCTTTCGCAGGATGTGTGCCCGCCAAAAATCCCGAATTGGTAATTTATGTAGTCATCGATGAGCCAAATGTTGCAGATCAGGCTCACAGCTTATATGCCACAGAATTTGCCAGCGATCTGCTGGAGGATGTGCTTCCTCTTCTGGAAATCTATCCCAGCAGCCGCAAGGCAACGGATACGACAAAGGGAAAGGAGGGAAAAAAGAATCAGAAAAAACTGAGATTACCGTCTACCGTTAAGGGGAATTCTATTCTGGAAGCGCCGGCGGGAGGATATGCTAATGGCGATTATGCTGTGGCAGGGACGGATGCAGAAGGCAGCAGCGATGACACGGGCACCGATGGATACCGGGATACCGGGGATTCACAGCAGGGGACGACAGGAACGGAAAGAACTGGCGGTGCGCAAAACGATGGCGAAGATGCCGGAGATACGCCGGAAGAGAGTGCGGACGAAAATTCGGCGGGAGGATATGCTGATATTCAGGAATAAAATGCATGTCTTATTAATACAATAGAGGGGAATACAATAAAGGGAGAGATTCCTTGGAAGATTATTGGCGGCAGAGCCGTACAAGGCAGAGACAGAGAATGTTTCTGGTTTTTGCAATGGTTGCCCTGGTTATGATCGGCATGACAGGCAGGCTGGCCTGGCTGATGTTAGAGAGGGCAGATTATTACGGAGAAAAGGCGAAGCATGTACATCAACGGCAGAGAACGATCAAGGCGGCGCGGGGGATTATTTATGACCGCAATGGAACAGTGATTGCCGGGAATAAGCCGGTTTCTACGATCTCTGTGATCCATAATCAGATTACAGATCCGGAGCGGGTGATTGCGGAGCTTTCTTCTCTGTTGGACATTTCAGAGGAAAAGGTCAGAAAACGTGTAGAGAAGGTCTCTTCTATCGAGAAGATCAAAACAAATGTGGACAAGGAAGTCTCTGACCAGATTCGTGATCTGGGACTGGACGGCGTCATGGTTGACGAGGATTACCGGAGATATTATCCGTATGGGGAACTGGCATCACGCGTTATTGGATTTACGGGAGCGGACAATCAGGGCATCATCGGGATGGAAGTCTCCTATGATAGTGATCTTGCAGGGACAGATGGAAGCATTCTGACGATGACAACAGCCCGCGGAGTGGAAGTGGACGGCAAGGCAGAAGAACGAATAGAGCCCGTGGAGGGTGATAGCCTGTATACGAGCCTTGACGTTAATATTCAGACCTTTGCGACGCAGGCGGCAAAAAAGGTCATGAAGGCGAAAAAGGCGAAGACAGTCCGTATTCTTATGATGAACCCGCAGAACGGGGAGATTTATGCCATGGTCAATGTGCCGGAATTTGATTTGAATGACCCGTATCAGCTGCA
>CAYYGS010000220.1:0-4605 GCA_964471335.1 uncultured Jutongia sp. | reverse complement strand
ATACTGGAAGTTAATCATCCAGTTATACATTAAATTCTCTTCTCCTTCCGGAATCAAAAGATGCGCTTTTACCATGAATTCCGGATCCAGTCCTACATATACCTGTGCATGGTACAGCTTTCTGAAACGTGTCTTATAGATTGCATCCATAACCACCTTATCCAGCTTTCCAGCCTCAACACCGGGATATCCCTTGATCCGGCGTGCTGCTGCATAACGTCCAGTCACTGCACCGTCGTTGAAAAGGAGCACCTTTGCATCTGCATCCAGACCAAACTCCTCTCCCCTATATACCGGCATATCCGTAACAATCGTTCCCGGTGAATTCTTCGCCAGGTTATATGCCTCTTTTAAAGAATTTACATTTACGACATTATTCCCATAAAATGCTGCTTCAATAATCGCACGTGTGTTAGTAACAGCTTCGCCAGTCCTCGGAAAACCAACTTTTCCGGCACCAATCTCTTCTAATTTGTAATTTGCTTTTGTTGCCATTGAATAAACCTCCTATATTGAATTATGTGCAGAATCACTAGAACTCCAGTTTTGAGTATAGAATTATTTCCAAAAAAAGTCAACCCAAATCGACATACTTTTTAGGAGAAATACCGCTTCTTCCCTGTCTCATCAATCACCGCAGGATAAGCAGGGGTTATCCCGTCTGAATTTGCTTCTGGCCAGCTTAACGCAAGGGCGGAAGCCTTTTTAGCACAAAGGCACATAAAATCCCCACGCACGCTCCGGCTGCAATCCCGCAAAACCACAACACCGGCAAATAATAAATCACCGCCCGTGTCTCCAAAACCAGCATCGCGACAATAATCTGCCCCACATTATGCAGAATGCCGCCAGCCACACTGACCGATATGACGCCGAACCGATCCGTCTTCTTCATTACAATCATTCCCGCCCCGCTGCAGAGTCCGCCCGCCAGACTGTACAACATCGCCGACAGATTTCCAAAGGTGATGCCCACCAGCACAATACGCAAAATGTTCAGCAGTACCGCCTCTCTCGCACCCAGCCGGTAGAGCGCCACCAGCACCGCCAGATTTGTAAGTCCCAACCTCGCTCCCGGCACCGCCACAAACACCGGTATCTGTGCTTCCAGCCAGGAGAGCACCATCGCTGCTGCCGCCAGCATCCCCATCAAAGCGATTTTATATGTCTTGTCATCTCGCAATGGCATCCACCCCGCTTTCCCCTTCTGTACTCTCTTCTATGGTAACAACCACCTGATTCGGCAGGCAGATAATACTCTCCCCCGTCCGGCTGATCGCCTGTTTTTTCACACATAAATGATCCGGGCAGCTGGCATCCTCAATCCACGCCTTTCCTCCCCTGATCACAAGAAGATTTGTCCCTCCGTCCTTCCCCTTTATTTCTTTGGTTAAATCGCGATTTAACGGCATTTCTTCTATCTTCTCGCCAGCTACGCTCACCGCCACGATTCCTCCTGCCTTTCCCTGCCACAGGACTATAAACAATAACACGGCGCCAATCAGCAGAACCGCGAACAGGAAGTACTTTCCATTCTTTTTTTTATCCATATCCCTTTCACCTTCAAACACGCCGGCTTAAAAATTCCTTTCGCCTTTTATACTATCCTCAATCCAACGCTGCATCCTGTCTTCTATCACTACAAAGGGCGCCGGCCCGATTCCCAGAAAGAAATCATGAAATGCCTGATCTGTAAATTTCCCTCCCAGCTTCTTCTGCGCCTTCTCCTTTAGCTGCTCAATCTCCAAATAGCCCAGCGTATACTGCATATAATTTACCGGATCAGCGATCACTGTATCGTAAATCGTCTTTGCCTGGCTCGCACTGAATCCAAAGGAATCCAGATAATTCACCAGCTTTTTCAGACTCCATCCAAAATAATTGATCCCGATATCGGCTTTCGAATAGAGACAAAGCGTTGCCAGCGTATTTGCTTTCAAAAGCTTTGCTGTATCCTCCTTCAATCCCGCCAGATCGTAACTGTACAGCTCCGCATAGGTCCCCCATCCCTCGACATAGCCTCCTACACTGAGGATGCTGCGCAGGGGGGATGGATCCGTCGCCTGAAAATACATATTCTGATATAAATGCCCCGGATAACTCTCATGGGCAATCGTGGTAAATGCCTGCGACAGATCATATTCCTTGCTCTGATTGAGATAAATGACATTCTTCTGATATCGGTCAATCGGAGGAGTGAGATAAAATGCCGGACTACAGCTGTCTTCCAATGCCTCTGCCACATATTTTACATCACAGGTAATCCCCTCGTCAGGCAGCGCGGTAAAATCTGATGCGATTTGCTGTTGCAGGTAATCCAGCGTCTCCACAGGATCCTCGCAGGGATATTTCGGTTTCTCCGCATCATAATAAGCATCCGGCGAATCCGTCATCACCTGGGTCAGAATCTTTTGTTCCCGGCGCAGCACTCCGTCAAGTAATTGGTTGATCTCCTTCATGCTGCGCGAAGAGCCTGTAAACGACCGTACCTGATACTCATAATATTCCCTGCCCTTCTCCAGCTTGCAGAGCCCACCCTGCTTTCCGGTTCCCTTGCATGACTCCAGCGCCTCTATAAGCTGTTGATACGCCGGTATCACCGCCTCCGTCACAGCTGTCTTATTCTGTTTCTTATAGTCTGCCCTCTCTGTCTTATTCAGCCCTGATACCTCTTTTATTTTGTCATCAAAAATTGTAATCAGATAACAATTTTCCGGATCCGCTATAAATTCCTGACACTGCTCGATCACGGCCTGCGCCGTAGTGTCGGCCATGAAAAGCCCCTTTTCTGACTTTTCCTTCTCAAATGCAATGATCTGGGCAAAATATTCCGGAATCAGCGACAGGATCTGAATATACGTCTCCACATCCTCAGCGCGGTAAAAATTAAATTCGGCCAGTAAAATCGGCAGCTGTGCCTGGATTCCACGTACAGGGCTGATGCAGTCACTGTATTCCAGAAGCTCGGTTGACTCCAGATTCGTCTGTAATATGACAGACAAAATATCGTACAACAGCTGCTGCTCCTCTCCCAGCTTGTCATAAGGAAAAGCACGCAGACCGGCCAGCCAATTCTCCGACATGAGAAGGCTGTCCCGAAAAGAAGACAGGCTGTATTCTCCCAATGAAGGTTCGATTTCCTTTACACCAGCCTTCTGTGGGTCTGCTAATGTATAATTCAATGTCAGACTGTCACTCGTCACCTCATGCTCAAATATCTGCTCCATAAACTGTTCAAAGTCTTCCTGCACCTGCTGTGCGCTGCGACTGTCCTCCACCTTCGGGTGGGACAGTGTCGGCTGTGCACCTCCGCTAAACAGACTCGGACTTTTGTAACACAGAAAACCTGCTCCCGCCAGAATAACCACCAAAAACAAGGAAAGACGCCGCAGCATACGCCGTCCCTTTTTCTCTGCATCACCTTGCCACTCACTTGCATTTCCCATCCTGTCCTCATTTCTGCCAGACGAACAAGGTGCACTTAAAACTCTTGTTCCCCTCAGCCCAGCCAATTATTTCCAAAACACTTTCTAAATAATTACGTCCAAATGTATACAAATAGAACTGCCGTCAAAGCGGCAGTTCTTATCTGCAATTCATAAACGATTGTCTGTACCGGATTATTTCAACTGATATGTTACATTTTCACTTTCCGTTCCAATCTGTAAAGTCATCTTCTTTCTCTTCTTTGCTATCTTCTTCGGCACTTCAAAAGTAATGATACCCTTCTGCGTATTTAACGGCTTGATGCTCTTATCCAGCAGATCCTTGTCGTAACTCATCAGGCTCGTCGGCTTATACTCGTAATCCTCATAGTAAAGCTTTGCAGACATCATAGTATTGCTATATCCTATTCTCGGCAGGAAGGAAGCCTGCTTCTTGCCCTTATTGGTCGCTGACATAGTGATAACCACAAACTGCTGTCCTTTGCTGGGCTTAAATACGAAAAGTCCGTTCTTGATCTTCTTCATCGTCTTTACCTTGGTCGGCTTAAACTTCCAGTCACCAACTGTCGCCTTCTTACCCAGTGTCAGAATCTCGTCCTCCTGCTCCGGTGAATCCAGAGGAGAAGTCATTGTAGCATCCTCTGTCTCCTCAGGAGCAGGAGTTGCCTCGCCCACCGTAGATGCACTATCGTCCTGTGTCGTACCAGCATCATTAGAAGATAAGCTGCAGCCTGATAAAACAAGTGCTGCACACATTCCTAATACACAAAGTCTCTTTTTCATTTCATCCTCATTTCCGCAGGGATTTATTTAACCCTGCTAATAACGTATTTTCATGTTCCATTTCGTTGTAATAGCATACAGGAAACCATGCAAAAATGCAAGTATTTTTCTTCCTCATTTGACATGATTATTTTACAGGCTTCATTGTTTCCATACCACCCATGTACGGTCTGAGCGCCTCCGGAATCTTTACGCTGCCATCGGCCTGCAGGTTATTTTCCAAAAAGGCGATCAACATACGCGGTGGGGCAACCACTGTATTATTCAACGTATGTGCAAAATATTTTCCATCTTTTCCCTTGACGCGTATCTTTAATCTGCGCGCCTGCGCATCACGCAGATTCGAACAGCTTCCCACCTCACGATATTTCTTCTG